>JANRCO010000084.1:48117-61213 GCA_030726975.1 Ilumatobacteraceae bacterium
ATTTCACTCACGCCAACATCGGTCGCAACCGAAACAATGCCCGTGAAGGTGTCGGCGAAGTCTTCTTCATCCATTGCGGCGGGGTACGCGTCTTCCACCATGTGCCCGAGCGATTCCAAAAGTTTGCGTGTATTCGCCATTGATGCACGTGTTTCTGCGTGGTCTACACCACCAGGCATGAGTGGGTGATCGAGAAAGCCAATGCGTAAGAAACCAACGGGCTTTCCTACTTCTTCCATGAGTGGCCGCGCATAAGGAACAGCGGTGTATGGGTCGCCTGCTTCATAGCCCGACAAAATGTCGAGCATCAATGCAGTGTCGCGCACGCTGCGCGTGACTACTCCATCAACAGTTGCACCCATCCACGACTCACCTGTATCGGGGCCTTTACTAATGCGACCACGTGATGGCTTCAACCCCACGAGCCCGCATTCACTAGCTGGTACGCGAATAGAACCGCCACCATCATTTGCGTGCCCAACAGCAACGATGCGCGCAGAAACCGCCGCAGCTGAACCCCCCGATGAACCGCCCGTTGAATGCTCAAGATTCCACGGGTTATGTGCTGCACCATACGCAAGTGGTTCTGTTGTAATGGTGCTGCCAAACTCTGGCGTATTCGTGCGGCCAATCACAATTGCCCCTGCACGCTTCAAGCGTCGAGCAATGTATGAATCGTGCGTGGCGCGGTAGCCAAGGTTTTTTAAAACACGTGAACCCATGTGGTGTGGCTCGCCACCAATTGCTGCTTCAAGATCTTTCACGACCACGGGCATTCCGTGCAGTGGCGTTGTAATTGGCCCTGCGGCAATGGCAGCGGCCTCGCTGCGCGCACGTTCAAATCGCTCATGAATAATGGCATTTAATTGGGGGTTCACCGCTTGCGCACGGGCAATGGCGGCATCAACAAGTTCCACAGGCGACACCCATTTGCGATGCAGTGCACCTACTTGGTCGTTGGCATCGGAATTCAAAACGTCAGCAATATTTTGGGGTGGTTGTGCAGGTGCGTTCATACGTAAACCCTACGCTGTAGCCATGCGCGTCCTTGCTGCACTCGATAAGTTCCGCGGAACAGCAACCGCGCAAGAGGCATGCGCGGCAGTGGGTCACGCCTGTTGGGAACTAGGCATCGATTGCGATGAAGCACCACTTGCCGACGGCGGCGAGGGAACGCTCGATGTTTTAGGTGGCCCCAATCGCACCAGCATGGTGACTGGTCCACTTGGCGACATGGTGGAAGCACCGTGGCGCATGAGCCGTGATGTTGCTGTTATTGAAATGGCACGCGCCAGTGGATTACAACTTGTTGGTGGCGCAGAACGCAACGACCCTATTGCCGCTAGCACTACGGGCACCGGAGAACTCATCGACCAAGCACTCGATGCTGGTGCAAAAAAAATCATTGTGTGCTTGGGTGGTTCTGCAACAACCGATGGCGGCTACGGAGCAGTGCGCGCGATTCATGCACCCGCGCGCTTGAAAGCAGTGGAGTTTCTCGTTGCTTGCGATGTCACCACACCATTTACACAAGCAGCAAAGATCTTTGGACCTCAAAAAGGTGCCACGCTGCGGCATATTGCACTGCTCACTGGGCGCCTTGAACGGCTGCAGCAGATTTATGCAGAGCAATACGGAGTCGACGTGAGCACAATTGAAGGAGCAGGTGCAGCGGGTGGTCTAGCCGGTGGCCTCGCCGCACTTGGCGCAACACTTGTTCCTGGTTTCGACGTCGTTGCTGAAGAAATTGACCTCGACACGCGCACAGAAAATTGCGATGTTGTTTTCACCGGCGAAGGCTTTCTCGACGCACAAAGCTTCGACGGCAAAGTTGTGGGTTCCATGTACGACCTTGCGCTCAGCAAAAAGAAACAACTTTGCGCCATTGTGGGTGATGCAGATTCCACATTGACGCCACCATTTAGCGTGTTAAACCTTGTGCAGTTGTACGGCAACAACACCGCAATGAATCGCACACTATTTTCTATTGAACAAGCAGCGCTTGGCTACCTCAAAAAATTGAACTAGCCAGCAACGGTTGTTGCAGCAGCTGCACCAGCAATGGGCTTGCCCGCGAGGTCGGTGGCAAGTAACACCAGCACGCTTGCTTCACCCATGTTGCCTGTTTCTGTTGGCACAGGGTCGGGCATTGGTGCTGTGGCAACGCCACCGAGTGCGGCAGCAACATTGGCCGCATTGGCTTCTTGACCGGCGATGTAATACACCATGGTGAGGGTTTGCTTTGGAGTGGCGTCACTCTTGTTCAACGGTGGTTGAACAATAAAACCAAGACCCTGCAAAGCAACGCTCATGTCGCCAGCGCTACCGGGAACGCCCGAACCGTTTGCAACAAGAACCTTAAAACCGGTGGTGTTTGTCACCGCTGGCAGTGTGGTGACGGCAGCATCGGGAACAGTGGTTCCTGACGCATCGACGCTGGTGTCGTCTGAGGGCGACGACGCGGGGCTCGTGCTATCGCTATTGATATCGCGCAAGATGAAAAATCCGACGAGAACAGCGATGACAGCAACAACAATGCTCAGCGTGGAGTTGAAGTTTTGGCCTGCACCATTTCCACCATTTTGTGGGCGCGCTTGACGACTCATGACAACCTCCGAAGGTTTTGGCGGGTTTTCCCTACCTTATTGCGAAACGTGGAGCCGAGTGTGGGATTTGAACCCACGACCTACCGCTTACAAGGCGGTTGCTCTGCCACTGAGCTAACCCGGCGTTATCGGGGATGATCCTAGAGGCAAACGCCTAGTTATTGCCCTTGACGGGCGCGAACTACCTCATAAGTAGCCAATGCCCCCGCTGCCGAGACATTTAATGAGGACAATTGTCCTTGCATGGGGATGGAAACCACCACATCACAGCGTTCGCGTACCAAACGAGCAATTCCCTTGCCTTCTGCCCCCAGAACAATACAAATGGGGTCGTTGGCAAAAGAAGCAATGTCGAACAGGCTGCGGTCGGCATCGTCGTCGAGACCCACTACCCACACTTTTGCCTTTTTCATTTGTGCAATAGCTGCAGGTAATCCGGAAACAACTGCGATATCGAGATGCTCTACTGCGCCAGCAGCTGCCTTTGCCGTTGTCGGCGTGACATGCACTGAACGGTGGCGAGGCAAAATGACTCCAGTAACTCCAGCGCCATCACAACAACGCAATAACGCACCAAGGTTGCCCGGGTCGGTGACGCCATCAACTGCAACAAGAAATGGTTGTACGCCATTGCGTGTTATCAAAAGCTCTTCAATACCAATTTCAGGAAGCGGTGCCGCAAATGCAATAACACCCTGAGGTGCTTCACTGCGTGCAGTGTTTTCAATGTGCTTACGCGGAACATCGGTCACTGTGACGCGCACAGCCTCAGCGAGTTCACGAATATCGTCAATGACTTCGTTCGCGTCGATGTCGTTAGCAATCCAAATTTCACGCGTTTTGCGACGGCCGGCAATGAGCAACTCGCGCACCGCCTGACGACCTTCTACTTGTTCTCCACCTAGTCCTTTTTCTGCTGGGCGCGAACGATCGCCACCTGCACGAGGGTCGAAACGATTACCACCGCGTGCAGGCGCACCTGTGCGCTTCGCCCCACCAAATTTTTTTGGCGCTCCCGATTTTTTCGGCGGGTTTGAACTGCGCGCCGGAGCAGCAGACGTGCGTGCGGGTGCACCTCTGTTTCCTTTAGGCATTCCAGTTTTTGCACCTGGTGCTGGTTTACGTCCGCGTTGTGCCACTACTTTGTTCCGTTCTCTTCATTCGTTTTTGTGATGACTGCTACAGCCCAGCAGGCAATTCCTTCAGCGCGCCCGAGCGCACCAAGACCCTCTGCACGGCGGCCTTTAATAGTGACAGGTGCTCCTGCTGCAGTGCTGACATTGCGTTGCATTGCTTCACGACGTGGGGCCAACTTGGGCTCTTCACACACCACGCTGCAATCGACGTTGCCAATGGTCCAACCTGCTGCAGCAACCATGCGCGCTACTTCTGCAAGCAACTCAAGTGAGTTTGCATTTTTCCAGCGTGCATCGGTATCGGGAAAGTGTTGGCCAATATCGCCTAAGCCGACTGCACCAAGCAGCGCGTCGGCAACAGCGTGCGCAATAACATCGGCATCGCTGTGCCCAACAAGTGAGCGCATGCCATCGAATATTTCGCCACCCAAAATGAGCGCACGACCTGGCGTTGGCTCAGTGTTGAAGCGATGAATATCGAATCCTTGGCCTACACGAATATTCACGAGTTGCCCTTCAGCGCTTCAACGACCGCATTTTGTGCCCATGCAAAATCTTCTGGTGTTGTTATTTTGCGATTCATGACGTCTCCGGGCACCACTACAACGTAGCCACCAATTGCCTCAACAAGAGATGCATCGTCTGTACCTTCTCGCTTTTCATGTTCTGCTGCAAGATGTGCTTCGCGCAAGATTGATGCGTGAAATGCCTGCGGGGTTTGCACAGCGCGCAATGTGCTACGCAACGGAGTGCTCAACACCTCATTTGTCGCTTCATCAACTACCTTGACCGTATCGACCACGGCAAGAGCCGGAACTGCACCCTGCACGGTGGGCGAAAGCTCTTGTACGACCGCTTGGAAAAGTTCTACCGAGGCAAATGGGCGAGCCGCATCGTGCACACACACCACTTCTGCACTTGTTGGCACCGCTGCCAGACCATTGCGCACCGACTGTGTTCTGCTCGTTCCACCTTGCACAACAAGTACCCGCGCATCGCTCACAGCAAAGTCGCTTACTTCAGGCACCACAACAACCACTCCAGCGCTCACCTGCAGTGCGGTGTCGACCGCCCATGCCAGCATCGACCGAGAGCCGAGAGCCAAAAACTGCTTCTGGCCACCAAATCGCTGCCCTCTGCCCCCTGCCACCACAATGGTCCATGTCCCCGATGGGTCAATCAATGCACCAGATGTGCCCGCGGGCATATTCGAGGGTGTGCTCATGGCACCGAGGGTAGTACCGTGATGGTGTTATGTCACATGCTTCCATCATTGCCTCCAGCGAGTTCTTCTCTGCCGCCTCCCCCGCCGTCATCGATGCCATTGCCGACTCGGCCCAGGAAAAGAGCCTGGTACGCGGCGATGTGCTGTTCAAGGAAGGCGACGCCCCCGACGCCCTGTACATCGTGCTGTCTGGCCGCATTGCTATTGCCATCGACAACAAGCCACTCGACTCACGCGAGAGCGTTGTTGCTCTCATGGTGGAAGGCAACCTTTTTGGCGACCTCGCACTGCTCGATGGAGGCGCACGGAGCGCACTTGCCCGTGCACTCGAGCCTTCCACTGTTTTACGCATCCCATATTCCGCAGTAGAACCCCAACTCTCCAATAACCCCGACTTGTTGTGGGGCATCACCCGCGTCCTTGCTCGCCGCTTGCGCGCCATGGACGAAGCACTTGCCGACAGTGTTTTTCTCGATGTCACTGGCCGTACAGCAAAGCGATTACTTGAACTCTCTGAAGGTAAAGACGAGTTTGTACTTCCCGTTACTCAAGAAGAACTTGCCGGCATGGTGGGTGCGTCACGTGAGCGCGTGAACAAAGCCATCGCAAGTTTCATTCGTTTGGGTTGGCTCGAACAACGCGATCGTCAATACAAACTCATCAACCGTCAAAATCTTGAAGTGCGCGCGAGCTAACTCGCACCCGTTTCTCTATTTCGCTTCGCTCAGCCATTCTTTTGCACGCCGAAAAGCATCGGCAGCATCTTCTGTGCGGTGAGCAGGTCTTGTGGCATCGTGTGCAAAGGCATGTTCGCCTTCAGGGTAAAACGCAATGGTTGCACCAGTTGCTCGTAACGCATCAACATCGTGGGCAGGGGTGTAGTGATCTTTCCCGCCGATAATTGCCAAAACGCTTGCTGCGTTTCCCGTCTCTAAATACTGCAACGGTTCAACTTGGCCTACGCTGCGCCAAGCTTCTGGCAGCGTGATCATTCCGTAAAAACTCGCGATGCGTGCAAAGCGAGTACTGCGCGCCGACTTAAAGCAATACATTCCGCCCATACAAAAGCCCATCAGAACAGTGACGGGGGTATCGAGCATGTCGGCTGCCTCGTGCAGGTCGCTCAAATGCTTGTCGTCGTCGATGTCTTTTACTGCGGCGTAGCGCGGTTCAATGTCGGCGCCAAGGCCTTTCCCAGGGAAAGGATCAACCGCAGCAACGGCCATGCCCCACTCGGTGGCCCACTGCGATACCAAATTGTCATAGAGCGGGCGCAGGCCAAAAATATCGGGGGTGACCACAAGCCCAATGCGCGGCGAGCCGCTGGGGCGGGCAATTTCTACGTTGGTTCCTGAAGGCAAAGTATGTCGCACGCACTCATTGTGTCAGAGTGAGACTTGCGGTGAGACCTTCGGGGGGAACCGAGGTGATGCATGAGGCGCACGGTGCCACATGCAAACAACACACAGCACCGTCACCCACACCGACCCCTTCAACAAATACGAATACGTACCCCTCGTTCGCGCCGATTTCACAACACCAGCAGTCAGAGTGATGGTGGATGAATGGAATGCGCTTGCGCGACGACCTTCTTGTATTGCTCATGCCAACGCCTGGGGGCTACCAGGCGAACCCGTCACTCACCTCGACCAAATGCTCGAACGCATGGGGTTCAACCGACCAGCTCACTGCGATGAAGCCGATCAGTATTTGGCACAAGTGGTGCGCATTGCGCGCACCGACGACCTCGCCGCACGCCTCGCGGTGCAACGCGTGGTTCCACACATTCTCGCCATTGCCAAGCGTCGTGGCCGCATTCACGCTGGCGGAGTTGAAGAGGCTCTGAATGCAGTAATGGCACAGGTGTGGTTGGTCATTCGTACATACCCGAGCGACAATCGCCCGCGCAAGATTGCTGCCAATATTGTGCGCGATGTGGAATACAAAGAATTTGTTGTGCCACAAAGAAAAAGACGAACCACGGTGGAACACTTTGACCCGGAAATTTTAGATGGCTTCATACAAGACATGACGCGTGAACCGAACAGCATTCACACGGGTTGCGATGGCAGCAGCGATGCCCTCACTGAACTTGAAGCACGCAACATGGACCCCGAACGACTTGCCCTATTAAAACTTGTTGCTGCCGGATACACCAGCAAAGAGATTGGTGAAATTTTACGCATTCGCGCCCGCACGGTGCGCTGGCAACGTGCTGAAGCATTGAGTTTTGCGCGCTCAGCACTATCGACTGAAAACTTCAAAGCGATTCGTGTTTATGAAGAAAAAGAACGTCAACGCCTCAGCGGTGACGCAACTTCACACGGCGTAAGCGCAAGCTATTCATCACAACAAAAACGCTTGAACATGCCATAGCGAGGCCTGCCCACATGGGGTTCAATCTTCCACTCGCGGCTAGTGGAATTGCTGCAGCGTTGTAAGCAAAGGCCCAAAACACGTTGGCACCAATAGTGCGTAGTGTTGCACGCGACAAGGCAATGGCGTCGGCAACCAAGCGCAGGTCGCCACTCACAATGGTGAGGTCGCTTGCTTGCATTGCAACATCGGTACCTGTACCCATTGCAATGCCAACATCTGCCTGTGCCAGTGCAGCGGCATCGTTCACACCATCGCCCACCATGGCAACCGCGTATCCACGATCTTGAAGCTCGCGAATGACGGCAACTTTTTCATCAGGCAATACACCACCACGCACGTGATAGTCGTCGGCGTCGATGCCCACCTGTAACGCAATAGCCATTGCCGTTGCTTGGTTGTCGCCCGTGAGCAGTACCGGTGCTAAGCCCATTGCGCGCAAAGTTGCAATGGCTTCTTTGCTCGTTGACTTTGGTTGATCTGCAACAACACAAACAGCTCGAGCAGAACCGCCCCAGGCCGCTACGACTGCTGTATTTCCTTGCGCTCGCGCATCGGCAAGTGCAGTGCGCAACGGCCCCGGAATAAGAATGAGTTCTTTTTGCAACAAGCGCTCGTGACCCACCATCACACTCACGCCCTCAACAACTCCGCGCGCACCCATACCAGCGAGCGATACGAACTCTTGCACGTCAGGAAGAGTTCCCGATTCTTTTTGGGCCGCTATTGCAATAGCTCGGGCAATGGGGTGTTCACTTGCTAACTCCAGTGCACCAATCATGCGCAAGGCATCGCGGCGTTCAATGCCTTCGGCGCACACCACATTGCGCAACTGCATGACGCCGGTGGTAACGGTTCCTGTTTTATCGAACACCACAGTGTCGATACGGCGTGTACTTTGCAGCACGTCGACGCCTTTAATAACAATGCCCAGCTGGGCTCCACGGCCACTGCCCACCATCAGCGCGGTCGGCGTTGCTAAACCCAATGCACAAGGGCAAGCGATAATGAGAACTGCAACGGCTGCGGTAAATGCTTTTGTTGCATCGCCATCAACCACAAACCATGCAATCAATGTCACTAATGAAATGAGCAGCACTACCGGAACAAAAATGCTGCTTACTTTGTCGGCAAGTTTTTGCACTGGTGCCTTTGTTGCCTGTGCTTCGCGCACCAATTTCGCCATTTGTGCAAAAGTGGTATCGGCACCAATACGTGAAACACGCACCTTCAAGCGTCCGGTCAGGTTGATTGTCGCACCAGTTACAGCGTCGCCCGCAACAACATCAACGGGCACACTTTCACCCGTGAGCATGGACATATCGATGCTTGAATCGCCCTCAATGACCACGCCATCGGTGGCAATCTTTTCGCCAGGTCGCACCACAATCACATCGTTCACCTGCAAATTTTTGGCATCAACTTCACGCTCAACACCATTTTCCAAAACAACTGCGGTGTGTGCACCTAATGCCAAAAGTGCTCGTAGAGCATTACCCGCACTGCGTTTTGCACGTGCTTCCAAATAACGACCGGTGAGAATAAAGACCGTCACGGTTGCTGCCACTTCAAAATACACGTGGTACGAGCTATGGCTCATGCCCAACATGCCCGACATATCGCCCATGGATCCGTAACTACTTGCAGCATCACCCCAGATCAACGCCCATAACGACCACGCCACCGCAGCAACAACACCAATGGAAATGAGTGTGTCCATGGTTGTTGCACGATGTCGCAAGTTCATGACGGCAGCGCGATGGAATGGCCATGCTCCCCAAGTAACTACTGGAGCAGAAAAAACAAGCGCCCACCACTGCCAGTTCTGAAACTGCATCGACTCGAACATGGAAAAGAAGAACACTGGCGCAGTGAGTAACGCGCAAATAATGAGTCGGTTGCGCAATGCCAATAAGTTCTCAGCAAACTCTTCTTCGGTTGCCCCTACTGGCGCATCGGCCTCACGCAGTGCTGCCCCATAGCCCGCTTCTTCCACCGCGTGAATGAGGGCGTCAGTTTGTACGCCAAAACGAGTGCGCACGGTTGCGGTTTCCGTTGCGTAATTCACCGAAGCATCAACACCATCAATTTTGTTCAATTGATCTTGAATACGCGCAGCACATGCTCCACAGGTCATGCCGCTCACGGCAAATTCAACAGTGAGTGGAAGCTCTTCAAGCGTGCTCATGAATTTCCTTTCACCGGCGCTGGGAAATCGGGATGTCTTTTCTCTAGAAACGCTGCAATTCCTTCTTGTGCATCTGGCGTTACAGCTGCTGCTGCCATCATTCCTACCGCATAGGAATACGCATCGCTCTCACCCATTTGTACTTGTTTGTAGAACGCGGCTTTTCCTAGACCCTTTGAATGCGCTGAGCCTCGTGTTGCGCGCTGCAATAAATTGAGCGTTGCATCTTCAAGTTCACTTGCAGGCACCACAGCGTTGACAAAACCCCACTGCAATGCAGTTGCTGCATCAATGGCATCGCCAGTGAGTGCCATTTCTAGCGCGCGCTTGCGACCGATGTTTCGTGACACCGCAACAAGAGGTGTGTGGCAAAACAAGCCACCCTTCCCACCGGGAATTGCGAAAGAAGAGGTGTCGGCCGCGACAGCCAAATCGCACGTAGCAACAAGTTGACATCCTGCGGCCGTTGCCAAGGCATGCACACGCGCCACCACTACCTGCGGAATTGACTGAATGGTTTGCATCATGGTGGTACAGGTATCGAAGACTTCGTAGGTGGTGGCATAGTTCGCCCCAAACATGTCGCCAAAATTATGACCGGCAGAAAAAACTGGCCCATTGGCGGCAAGTACAACCCCGGTGGCATCGCTCTTCCCCACTGCCGCAAAAGCACGAGTGAGTTCCTGCAACACCGGCAGCGACAGCGCATTGCGTTTTTCTGGCTGGTTCAAAGTGAGGGTCACCACATCACCCGTGCGCTCCATGAGTACCAGTTCCGCCATGCCTCTATTCTGCCGTGAAACAAGAGCTAGTGAGATGGCATATATTGATAAGGCATGACTACCGCCACTTCAGCCACGTTGAGCACCCATTTGGCGCAGTTCCCCGATGTCCTAGAGCAACTCACCGCTGCCCACGAGGCCGCTTGGGTAACCGTCGACCCACATATTTTGGAATTGTGTCGCCTGCGTATTGCCAGCATGCTCGGCGCAGAAGCCGAAATGGCCATCAACACACCACAAGCTGCGCTCACGACAGAAAAGCGCAGCGCACTTTCGCAATGGCCACTCTCGCCGCTTTTCACAGAGTCAGAAAAAGCTTGCCTCGCTTTTACCGAAGAATTCGTCATTGATGTTGCAAGCCTGCAAGAAACGACCGCCATCCGCGTTGGTGAACTCTTGGGCCAACAAGAACTTGCCGACTTTGTGAGCGCACTCTTAGTTGTTGAACAACGCATTCGTATTTCCCTTGCCTGGCAAACTCTTTTTGGAGAAGAACAATGAACACACGTAACGCACGCATCGCTCCAAAAACTTATGCAGCAGTTCCACTGCGCACTCCACTCGGCGACTGGCAAGCAGCTGTGGTGCGCATGACCGCGCTCGACCCCATCACCACAGAGCTCGTGCGGCTGCGTTGTGCGCGCTACCACGACTGCAAAACTTGACTCTCTGTTCGTTTGGCAGTTGCCAAACAAGATGGTCTCGATGAACCCACCATCGCCGAAGTAGATCATTACGAAACAAGCAGCCTCTCAGAACGACACAAAGCTGCATTGCGCTACGCCGATGCCCTCATGACCCAACCTGGCGGCATTACTCCACAACAAAAAGCAGACCTGCTTTTACATTTCACGCGCGACCAAATTATTGAACTCACCGTCGATGTGATGAAATGGAACTACCAAAAAGTTCCCGTCTCTCTTGGTACCGACCTAGAGGTACAAGAAGGCGAACTCACACCACTCATCTTCGACGCACAAGGAAACTGGGTTAAACCAACATGAAATCAGTTCTCGTTGTACTAACGAACCCTGCAAGTACAGAGGCAGAAGTTGCTTACAACGACTGGTACACCAATATTCATGTGCCCGATGTGCTCGCTGTTCCTGGCTATATTGCGGCCACGCGCTACAAAGCATTCGACGGCTGGCAAGTGTTCGATCAGAAATATCTCACGTTGTACGAACTCGATGTGCGCAACCTTGAGCATCTGCAAGAAATTTCCGATGAGCACATGCGCCGTATTGCCGACGATGAAATGCGCCGCTCGCCCGACAATGTGATGGACCGTGCCACCATGCGTGCGCTCTACTACGTTGCAGAAGCTCCACGCCACGTTGGCCCAAATACCCAGCTCCGCGTACCTAACTCGGTATTCATGGCCTATTCCAGCCCAACTGACCCCGAACTAGAAGCTGCTTTTCACACGTGGTACGAAGAAACACATCTCCCCGAAATTCTTGCTCTGCCAGGCTTTCTTGCTGCACAACGTTTTGCCGCAACCAATTTCAACATGGTGAAACAACCGTGGGTCACAGAGCATCAATTCCTTGCAGTCTACGAACACAACGCAAGCGACCTCGATAGCTACAACGCTTCATTTGCACATGTCATTGCTGGCATTAATTCTGGCGACATTCACATGTCTGATGTCATCACATCAAATAACCCTGCACCCGCTTACGCGCGCATCAGCGAAAGAATTACTCAGCAGTAGTTGGCTCTGCTTTTTTCTTCTTCTCAGCATCAGCTTTCATCTGCGCAATTTTCTCGCGCAAAGCTTCCTGCTTATTCAACGACCTTTTCGATGCCTCTGCATCTTCACGATCATGCCATTTCATTGGGGCTCCCTTTGGCGCTATGCCACTTCGTAAAGCCCCGTCTGGGCATGAAAAACCGGCTTGGAGTGTTGAAGGGTTGGAACAACGCACACAAGCCGGCGTGAAAAGCCTACGGGCTTCTTTCTCAAATGCCCACGCAGGGGTGCAATGATGAAGAGATGAAGGCCGTACTCCTTGTTCTCACCCAAGACCCCGCTATTCAACCGCTCCCTGCGGCCAACGATGCCGCTGTTTACACGGCATTTGATGGCTGGAACCCATTCCCTGAAACCCATCTTCTTGTGCAGTCATGTGAAGTGGGCAGTGCATCAGAACTTCCTGCCATCGCTCAGCAACATCACTACCCCGATGCCCGCTCAATGTTTTATCTCCCCATCGAACCCGAACTCGCCAGCAAGGCAAACCCAGCCACTTCACCACGCGGAGTTTTCGTTACTTACAACCAACCGCTCACCCCAGCCGATGCTGACGAATACCACCGCTGGTACAGCCAACAACATTTGCCCGACGTACTTGCCTGCCCAGGTTTCATACGTGCTCAACGCTTTGGTATTACCGGTGTTTCCTTGTCGCCATCGCCATGGGTTACCACACTGGAGTGCATGAATATTTACGAGCACTCCTGCGAAACAGTGGAGCAATACAACGATGCATTTGCACACGTGCGCGCAGGTATTGCTTCAGGAAAAATTGGTATGACACCAACGCTCACTCCGGGCGCACCCACAAGTGCTTACGGCCACCGGAAATAGCCAAATACAAGTGCGCCCTCTGGGGCTCGAACCCAGGACCTGCGGATTAAAAGTCCGTTGCTCTACCAACTGAGCTAAAGGCGCAGAACGATTGGGATGCCGAGCAAACACCGCTCGGAACGCCGAAAAGATCCGTTTGTATGTTAGTTCCCCCGTACCCGAAAACGCCCATTGCTCATCTAAGGCCTCA
>JANRCO010000085.1 GCA_030726975.1 Ilumatobacteraceae bacterium
GGTAGAGGCAAAGGTGTCGGTCGCCCCATCGAGTTCAGCCACCACGGCGTCGAGCGTGCGAGACATATTGGTTCCGGTGTCACCATCGGGAACGGGGTACACATTGAGACGGTTGATGCCGGCGGCATGGGCCTTCATCGTGTCGCGGAAGGTGACAACGGTCTGGCGGAAGTGGTCGGCGGACAGCCGATCGAGTGTGGGCACGTCGCTAAGAGTAATGATTTTGCACTCGGTGTGCCTATTTAGCGCAGTTTCCTA
Source organism: Ilumatobacteraceae bacterium (assembly GCA_030726975.1). Classification (GTDB taxonomy): domain Bacteria; phylum Actinomycetota; class Acidimicrobiia; order Acidimicrobiales; family Ilumatobacteraceae; genus F1-20-MAGs119. The sequence continues at coordinate 259 of JANRCO010000085.1, forward strand.
GTTGGGGTCTAGGAAATCTTGCTGTTAGAGTCAAGTCCTATGTCGTCAAGGTGTGAAGTTTGCGGAAAAGGTCCATCGTGGGGCATGTCAGTGTCGCACTCCCACGTGCGTACCAAGCGTCGTTGGAATCCAAATATCCAGCGCATCCGTGCCGTTATTTCAGGCACCACCCGTCGCATCAATGTTTGCACCGGCTGCATCAAGTCGGGCAAGGTCGTTAAGGCCGGTCAATAGACCGATGCAGGGGATCGTCAAAGCGTACGACCCAGGCTCCGGCGACGGGGTCATCATGTGCGATACCGACCTCGCCGATTACAACCTCGCGCCCAATGCGCTTGAGGGCTCTCTCTTTCGGATGTTGCGTCAAGGACAACGAGTGGTGTTCACCCTCGACGAGAACGGACGTGCCACACGTCTCAGCCTCGGCTCAGAATCTGACATGGCAACTCCTGGGTCGTAACATTTCTCTTTAACGTCACTAGTGCGTAAGAATATGTCATCCCCCAATTCACTCGATGCCGGCGCGCCGACATTGGCTTCACACAGGAGTGCACACTATGAGCGCCACCACAAATAACGCAAAGTTGAAATCATGGGTAGATGAATGGGCTGGAATTTTGCAACCCAAAGACATCTACTGGTGTGATGGAACCGCAGATGAGTACAACCAACTGTGTCAGACACTCGTCGATGCAGGTACCTTCACCAAACTCGATGAAGCAAAGCGTCCGAACAGTTACTACGCACACTCCGACCCAGGCGACGTTGCACGCGTAGAAGATCGCACCTTTATTTGCTCAGCAAATGAATCTGATGCTGGCCCCAACAACAACTGGCGTCAACCAGAAGTGATGCGTGGCGAAATGAAGTCGCTATATGCCGGCGCTATGAAGGGTCGCACCATGTACGTGGTTCCCTTCTCAATGGGTCCACTTGGCTCACCCATTGCGCACATTGGTGTTCAACTCACCGACTCTGCCTATGTAGCAGTGAGCATGCGCATCATGACCCGCATGGGTCAAGGTGCACTCGACGTACTGGGCAATAGCCAGTGGGTTCCTTGCGTGCACTCAGTAGGTGCGCCACTTGCTCCTGGCCAGGCCGACTCTTCATGGCCATGCAACCCCGACAACAAGTACATCGTTCACTTCCCCGAGACTCGTGAAATTTGGAGCTTCGGTTCTGGATACGGCGGCAACGCATTGCTCGGCAAGAAGTGCTTTGCGCTGCGTATTGCTTCAGTGATGGCTCGCGACGATGGATGGCTCGCAGAGCACATGCTCATTTTGAAACTCACCAACCCACAGGGCGTTGCAAAATACATTGCAGCGGCATTCCCTTCGGCTTGCGGCAAAACCAACCTCGCCATGCTTGTTCCCACCATTCCGGGTTGGAAAGCTGAAACCATTGGTGACGACATTTGCTGGATGAAGTTTGGTGAAGATGGTCGCTTGTATGCCATCAACCCCGAAGCCGGATTCTTTGGTGTTGCGCCAGGAACTGGCTACGACACCAACGCCAATGCAATGGAAACATTGTGGGGCAACTCACTTTTCACCAACACTGCACTCACTCCAGACGGCGACGTGTGGTGGGAAGGCATGAGCGACGACGCTCCAGCACGCGCCACCGACTGGAAGGGCAATGCATGGACCCCAGAAACAGAAACTCCTGCAGCACACCCCAACGCACGCTTCACCGCGCCAGCTGAACAGTGCCCATCAATTGCCGCTGAGTGGCAAGATCCGAAGGGCGTGCCCATCTCGGCCATTCTCTTTGGTGGCCGTCGCCGCACCACCGTTCCACTTGTTACTCAGGCATTCAACTGGGAGCACGGCGTGTTCCTTGGTTCCATCATGGCCTCAGAGACCACTGCTGCTCAGGCAGGCGCCGTGGGTAACTTGCGCTTCGACCCAATGGCAATGCTCCCCTTTTGTGGCTACAACATGGCCGACTACTTTGGTCACTGGTTGAAGGTCGGAAGCGCCGCAAAGCCGGAGAACCTGCCACAGATCTTCTTTGTGAACTGGTTTCGCCGCGATACCGATGGTCGCTTCTTGTGGCCGGGATACGGCGAAAACAGCCGTGTTCTGAAATGGGTCTTTGAGCGCCTCGATGGAACTGCTGGAGCAGTGGAAACCCCTATTGGCAACTTACCAGTAGTGAGCGACCTCGACACTTCAGGCTTGAAGGTTGATGCTGCCGACATGAACACATTATTGTCGCTTGACACTGCGGGCTGGCTCGAAGCTGTTCCACAAATTCGTGAGCACTACGCCACCTTTGGTGCGAAGTTGCCACAGCAATTGTCGGCTGCTCTCGACTTACTCGAAAAGGCACTCGCCTAAAACCCTCTTTTTTAGCCAACGAGCGTGGCGCGGATGCCGAGTCCCATGAGGAACAAGCTTCCACCGCCGTACAGCAAATACAACTTGCCTTTGAGTTGATTGCGATATGAGTAGATGATGGCAATGGCCATAATGGCGACAAAACCGTAGAACGCGTGGAATTGCGGAAACTCGAGTTTGTAATGGTTGACCAACGCAACGCCCAGGGCCACCTGAATGAAAATCGCAACTTCAACGAATGCGATGTACCACCACAAAGCACGAGTGCGTAAGTTTTCAATGCGATGTGCACCTAAAGACCAAACGCCCGCGAGGCCGTTACCGATAATGACGACCCACGTCCAGTTGGCATGAAGATCTTTTAGGAGCAATCCGAGCACCCTAGGAATCTATCTGATTTCCTCAGCGAATGAGGGTGTCGGCTTCGCGACCCATCTCTTCAATAGTGAATTTTCCATTGTGAACAACCACTGTTGTTACTGAACAGTTGTCGAGGCTCTTCACTACGAGCCGGTCGTCAGACAATGCCTCGCCAATGACCACATTGATTGCAATGAAGTGACTAAAGATCACTGCATCGTGTGACATTGCAGAAAGAGTGCCGAGCAGGTCGCGGCGATAGTGCGTATAAACATCACCATCGCTCATTCCCAGCTGTGTCCACGTGCCAGCCATTGCACCACGCAACCACTCGACACGCTCTTCAAGAGCAACACCCACTGGCGAAGGAATTTCCGCTACTCGTGGCTCGATGGTTGGTGTGGTCT
>JANRCO010000086.1 GCA_030726975.1 Ilumatobacteraceae bacterium
GGAGTACTTATGTCACCTTCTCGTCGTATCCATTGTCGGGGTGTTTCTCTCGCTCGCGGGGGAACACGTGCGGTGGCTGTTGCGTCCATTGCCTGTGGCCTTGTAGTGGGTTCAAGTTCTGCTGCTCATGGTGCAGGAACTGCAGTAGTGGTACCACCAGCAGTAGTGCAAACCACATGGCGAGCGCCACAGTTGCTCACAAAAGATGCGCGTCCGCGATTCGACGCAGTAAAAACCATTGCGGGGGAAGCACTGGAATCCATCGCCACTTTTATTGAAGTGCCAACTTCAGAAAATTTCGCTCAGTATCAATTGTTCCGGGCTGCATTAGTAAACCGCGTTGCCGCTCGTGTCAACGAGTCGCGTGCAGCAATGTTGCAAGCGTGGTCACAATCTTCATTGAAACATCAGATGGCTCTCATTGCTGGTCTCACAACATTGGGCGTTGGCTACGAATTTGGTTCCGATAATCCGAAAAGAGGACTCGACTGTTCTGGGCTCGTTGCCTATGCATGGAAACAAGTCGGAATAGCGTTGCCGCTGCAGTCAAAGCGACAGTGGGAAGCTTCTCGTGATGTCGCACAAAAAGATGCTTTGCCTGGAGACATCGTTTGGTATCCGGGTCACACCATGATGTACCTCGGAGTGGGCGATGCGGTGCTGCACTCGGCGCGTGAAAATTTAGGTGTGCGCTTAGGGCACATTAACTGGAAAAAAATTCCCCGCGTTAAATTTGGGAATCCGGAAGTTTCGCTGCTGTCAGTGAATCGGTCCGCTGGCGTCTTTTAACGACGGCGATTGGCGCCCAGTGCGCTGTGCAATGATTTCTGCGCAAATAGAAATTGCTGTTTCTTCAGGTGTTCTTGCGCCGAGGTCGAGACCTATAGGCGACATGAGCCGAGCGAGGTCGTTGGGCGAGGTGACTCCGGCAAGTACGAGTCGTTCTAAACGTTTCGTATGTGTTTTGCGCGAGCCCATCACCCCGATATACCCGGCTTTTGTGCTCAGTGCGCCTTGAATCGCTGGTACATCAAATTTCGCATCGTGTGTAAGAACACATACCGCATCACGGGCAGTGAGTGATTGACCGTGGCTTTCAAAATAGGTATTTGGCCAGGTCACAACAACCTCGTCGGCCATGGGGAAACGTCGTCGTGTGGCAAACACTTCGCGTGCATCACACACGGTGACGTGGTAGCCAAGAATCTTTGCAACACGGGCAAGTGCCGCAGTGAAGTCGACGGCACCAAAAATCCACATGTGTGGTGGTGGCGCAAAACTCTCCACAAAAATTTTCACCATCGGCGTGTCGTCGAGGTCCTCGGGAGTGGTTTGGCCATCGGCGCCGTAATGTCGCACGCCCGTTGTGCCAGCCTCGAGTTCGCCCAACGTATCGCGACCAACAATGCGGTTGAGTTCAATATTGCCGAGCGACCCAATTGGAGAGTGTTGTGGAGAAACAATGAGCCATGATCCAACGTGAGGGCCTTCTATCACTGTGGCGAGCCCAACAGGAGTTTGCTGTGATGTTCGCTCTGCGAGAACCTGCACAGAAGCATCGGCGAGATATGCATCGAGTGGTTGTATGAAGAGATGAATGATGCCGCCACATGTAAGACCAACAGCAAACGCTTCGTCGTCGGAATAGCCAAAGGTGATGATGCCTGGAGCTTTTTCGCCAGCCAAAATGGCAAGGGCTTCACTCACGACCGCACCTTCAACACATCCACCACTGACTGAACCCACCACTTCACCGTTCTCGGCAACAGCCATCGCAGCTCCTGGCTCACGCGGGCCAGAACCTTCAACATCGATGACTCGTGCGACGGCAACACGTAAGCCACGCCGTTGCCATTGTGCGAAGTCGTTGAAAAGTTCACGCAGGGTCAAAGTGTCCGGACTCGGGGAATGGTCCGGATTGTGCTACTCCAAGTTTGCGATGATTCTGCACAACTCATTTAAGGCATCGACAGAGTGGCCTTCGACAAAGTCGTCGGTGTGGGCAAGTGCAGCAGCCATGCCCTTCGCTAGGGGCGCATATCCAGGGGTCACCTTCAGTGGATTCACCCAAATGATGCGGTGCGCAACTCGGTGCAGGCGTTCCATTTGCTCCGAGAGCACTTCGGGGTCGCCGCGGTCCCACCCGTCAGAGAGCACCACCACAATGGAACCCCGAGCGATGCCGCGAACACCCCAAGAATCGTTGAAAGTGCGTAGGCATTCACCCAAGCGCGTACCGCCACTCCAGTCGGCTACTTGCTCGCTAGCACGGGTGAGGGCTTGGTCGGGGTTGCGCGCCGACAGTTCTTTGGTGAGGCGCGTGAGGCGAGTACCGAATGTGAAAGCTTCAACGCGGCGACGGCCCACAACTGCTGCGTGCACGAAGCGCAGAAAAGCTCGCGAATACGGCTCCATGGATCCTGAAATATCGAGAAGAAGTACGAGGCGACGCATTTTTTCGTCGGGCTCTCGCCAGTATCGGCGAATTGGTTCACCGCCGGTACGTAATGAAGCTCGTACGGTACGGCGCAGGTCGGGGGCATAGTGATGATGTTTTGCGCGCCGTGTACGAAGCGACCTTCGCGTGGGGCCAGCGAGGCGCAATTGGTGCATGAGATCTTGAGCAAGGCGCAGTTCGTCGGGTGAGTATTCAGCGAAATCTTTTGTGCGTAGTGATTCAACGGCAGAAAAGCGAAGGGTCAAGGTGAGATCTGCATCGCTCGGCTCGGCGTCTCCGCTGCCGTCGCCCTCGTCGTCATCGACGGCTAATTCAATGCGGAGAGTTTCCACTTCTTCTTCAATGTTTTCTGAATGACGATGTTCCCAAAAGACGCGAAATGCGCGATCAAAAATTTCGCGGTCTTCGGGTCGGCGAATGAGTGTGGAATGTGCAGCCCAGTACACATTGGGTTGTTCCTCGATGCCTACTTTGTGGAGTGCTTTCACGAAGGTGAGCACACTGTCGACTGGCGCAACGATTCCGACTCCGCGTAATACACGGGCAAATGCAACGGCCATTTCCTCTGCGCTCGATGCGGTGTGGGAAAGTGTGGTCATTTCTAACCGTGAAATGCGCCGCGCTCAAGGGCTTGCTTCACAAGAGCATTCACTCCGGTTTCGCGGACCCTTGCATGATCTTCGCGGTACTTCAAAACTGCACCCAGTGTTGAATCGACAAATGCTTCATTGAGTTCTTGTGCGCCCAGTTTGCCGAGTGCTGTTGCCCAGTCGATTGTTTCTGCAATGCCGGGTGGCTTATACAACTGCATTTCACGCAGTGCTTCAACGGCCCCGGCTACTTGACGAGCGAGCACTGTAGAAATGTCGGGTACGCGGAGTTTGACAATGGCTACTTCACGATCAAAACCTGGGTGGTCGACCCAGTGGTACAAGCAGCGGCGCTTGAGTGCATCGTGAACATCGCGGGTGCGGTTTGACGTGAGAATGACAACTGGTGGCGTTGTTGCGCGATAAGTGCCAAGTTCAGGGATCGTGATTTGAAAATCGGAAAGAACTTCGAGCAGGTATGCCTCGAACTCGTCGTCGGCACGGTCGATTTCATCGATGAGTAATACAGGCGTAGGGCCATTGGTGGGTTCAATTGCCCTGAGCAGTGCGCGCTTGAGCAGGAACTTTTCGTTGTACAGCTCTTCTTCTAAACGAGCCGTACCGCTACCGGCTGCTTCGCCCGATGCTTCTGCAGCGCGCAGGTGGAGGAGTTGGCGTGAATAGTCCCAGTCGTAAACGGCCTGGCTGATGTCGATACCTTCATAACACTGCAAGCGAATAAGTTCGGCGTTACGAGCTTCGGCAATGACTTTTGCAAGTTCTGTTTTACCAACGCCTGCTTCACCTTCAAGGAGAAGTGGACGATTCAAAGAGAGCGCAAGAAAAACCGCAGTCGCAATACCGTCGTCAACGAGGTAGTCGTGAGCAGTGAGTGCGTTGCGCACTTCATCGGGTGTCCGTGGGACGTCGGAAAGATACGCCATCAACTCCAAATCCTAAGGGTTCTCGGCGCCGTATGACCCGTTTTGTGCAACAATCCGCGCCGAAATTATGTGTCGAAGCCCAAACCGAGACGGTCGAGCGATTTCAACCACACATTTCTCTTGCCCGTTTTGTCTTCTCGATCAAGCGACCATCGCGTGGCTTGAATACCTGCGAAACGGAATGGCTCGGGAGGAAAAGGGAGCGGTTTCTCTTGAACAAACTTTGTGGCGGTTGCTTTGCTGCGACGACCATCAAGGAGATCGAGCATGACTTCAGCTCCGAATCGCGTGGACGCTGTACCAAGACCGGTGTATCCAAGCGCATAAGCAACACGACCACCCATTGCGCGACCCCAAAAAACACTAAAGCGTGTGCAGGTATCGATTGCTCCGCCCCAGGCGTGAGAAAACCGAACACCTTCCAGTTGCGGGAATGTTTGGAAGAAATGTTGCGAGAGAAGAGCCCACGACTCGGGGCGTGATTCAAGTTCTGTATTCATTTTTCCACGGAAGTAATACATCGCGTCGTAGCCACCCCACAAAATGCGGTTGTCGGCGGTGAGACGGTAGTAATGAAATTGATTGGGGATATCAGATATGCCTTGTCGATTTTGCCAACCGATGCTGGCGAGTTGTGCTGGCGTCAGTGGCTCGGTCACGAGGCAATAGTCATATACCGGGGCTACGTAGTGGCCTAAACGCTTCAATAGTGGTTTAAATGCATTTGTTCCGAGCGCAACTTTTCCTGCACGTACACGGCCAAGTGGAGTGTCAACCAAAACGCCAACACCGTCTTTTTCAACACTTGTTGCTTTGCTGTCTTCGTAAATGCGCACGCCCAAAGATTCCGCTGCAGTTTTCAAACCCCATGCAAGACGTGCTGGGTCAACAAGCGCAGCGCGATCTTTACGCCAGAGGCCACCTGAGTAAGTAGGTGAGTGCACCTGGCTGCGCAGAGTCTCTTGGTCGAGCCACTCAACAGATTGCCCAAGTGAACGGAGTTGTTGGTAATCGTCACGAAGTTCTGCAAGGTAGGAGGCGGGGTGCGAGCTCGTTGCAACGTCGATTGCGCCCGTACGTTCGTAGTCGCAGTCGATGTTGTAACGGCGAATAGCCGATTCAATTTCGTTGAGGTTTTGTAAACCCAGTTCTTCCAAGACATTCACTTCATCGGGGAAGCGTTGCTGTGCATTTGCCACACCGTGCGTTAATGATGAGTCCATGAAGCCGCCGTTGCGTCCACTTGCAGCGGAACCCACTTCATGGGCATCAATTAAAATGACGTCGCGTGACGGGTCGCGCTCTTTTGCGATGATGGCGGTCCATAACCCGGTGTAACCACCCCCAACAATGCATAAATCGCAACTTTCAGTACGAACGAGTGTCGGATTCGAGTCGGGCTCGTCGGCATCGTCATACCAGTACGGATACGGATCTGCGTCAGCAATTGCGTCAAGATGACGCATGTCGATAGCTGGATTGTCCATTGTTCTCACCCCTAGGTAATTGCCACCTTACCGCACTCATTGAGCAATGGGCAGCGCCTTGTCTATTCAGTAATGTCTTCATATGGATCTAGGAATCGCGGGTAAAAAGGCAGTTGTTGCTGCAGGAACTTCTGGGCTGGGTTTGGCAAGTGCAGTGTCGCTAGCCGCGAACGGAGCGCATGTGGTGATTTGTGGTCGCGACAAAGAACGACTCAATGCAGCAGTAGCAACAGTGGGTCATGGATGCATTGGCATCACACATGATGTGTCGGAGCAAAAAGGAGCTCGCGCATTTGTAGAAGATGCGATGACCCGACTTGGTGGTGTTGATATTTTGGTTACAAATGGTGGTGGGCCGCCTCCAGGAAACGCCATCGACATGCCCATTGAAATGTATTCCATGGCTCTTGAACTCAGCCTTTTGTCAGTTATTTCAATGTGCCAAACAGCGCTGCCACAAATGCGTGAAACAGGTTGGGGTCGCATTATTGCCATTACTTCTATTTCAGTTCGTCAACCCATTCCACAAATCGCTCTTTCAAATACCGCACGAGCGGGGGTCACAGGTTATTTGAAGTCGTTGGCCGGCGATGTAGCTGCAATGGGAATCACTGTGAATACTGTTCAGCCAGGAGTTCATGCAACAGATCGCATCAAGGGCGTTTACGGAAGTTCCTTAGAAGCAATGGCAACAAGCATTCCTGTTGGATTCGTAGGAGATCCTGGCGATTTTGGTGAGGCTGTTGCATTTCTTGCAAGTCAGCAAGCCAAATTCATCACAGGTGCAAGTATCAATATCGATGGCGGCCAGTTCGCCGGTTTGCAGTAAGGGCATAATGTTTATTCACGTCGTTGCATTTCGTTGGAATGAAAAAATCTCTCCAGAACAAATTGCTGTTATTTCAGAAACTTTGAAGGCGTTGTCGCAGCATGTATCGGAAGTAAAAAAATATCGCTTTGGCCCCGATGCTGGTGTGAGTGCACCTACTAACTTTGACTTTGTTGTTGTTGCTGAATTTGATTCAGCAGACGACTGGAAAATTTACGATACGCATCCAGAACACAACCGCGTGCGCAAAGAAGTGTTGGGGCCGTTCATTGCTGAGCGCGCCGCGGTACAGTTCACTGCTTAAGAAATCTCATTTCTCGGCGCAGATTGTCGCGAAAAACGATACATACGGCGCCGAGAACCCTTAGTTGTGGATTCGTAGTTGTTCCAGAAGCGAAATGCAATGAGCACGTAGGCAACCCCTAAAACACCGTCGATGATGTAGTGCTCGCCGAAGTACACCAAAGTCGCCATCATGCAGACGGGGAAAATGACAACTAAAGGTTTGAGATACTTTGGTAGTTGTGGTGCGAAGAACAAGATCACAAGAAGCGAAAACGCCACATGCAAACTCGGCACTGCGGCCACGGGGTTCACTACTTCTCGGCCACGTTCAATGACGTTCGAGACGGTGTCGAGACCAAGATGTCTCCAACCGCGCACCGCAGGTCGAGCCAACTTGCCCGACAAGTGACCATTGCGGGCAGCCATCCATGGTGGGGCAGCAGGAAAAACAATAAATGTGGCAACGCCCATGAAAAGAACTGTGGCAAGGCGGCGCATGAAGCGCACCCATTGGTCTCGGTTGCGAATCCACAAGGCAACCGCTGCAGCCATTGGCACACAGAAGTGAGTGAAATACACCATGGAGCCAACAACGTCGTACCAACGCACTGAAGTGGCCTCATAGAAGCGGCGTTGCATCCACACGTTGGGGTCGGTGCCAAAGAAGAAGAACCTGTCGACGTTACGTGGCGCAAAGACTTGAACGGGCATGCCGAGTTGGTCGGCAATTCCGCGGCTGTAGTCGTAGGCGAACCACATCGCCACAAAGAGGGAAAAGTCGCGCAACATCAACCATTGACGTTCACGCGATCGCCCAAGGTTTCCTGCAATGAAACCACCGAGCACCCATGCAAGTACGGCAATGCGGTCGGTGGGGATCCCGTTAGTGATTCCCGACCAAATAAAGGCAATGACGTAAGCGATGAGCGCAGCGGTGCGGAGATGCCGCAGCTGCACTGGGATTACTTCGAGGCCTCTTCAAGCGCTCGACGCACGAGCACCTTGGCAAGGTGTGTGCGGTATTCAGCACTTGCGTTGAGGTCGCTTTGTGGGTCGGCTTGAGCAGCAGCAAGTTCTGCGGCATCGGCAACCGATGCACCAGATGCCAATGCTGTGGCTACATCTGTTGCGAGAACAGGCGTAGAGCCCATGTTGACGAGCGCAACGCCAGAGCCGCCATTGCCGCGCCATGCAGCTACACCAACAATGGCCCAATCTTGAGCCCGGCGATTGAACTTCTGGAAGCTCCATCCGGCACCGTTCATTTTCGGAACGCGAATTTCGGTGAGCATTTCGTCGGGGCGAAGCGCCGATTCAAGAAAGCCCTTGTAGAAATCGGTGGCTGCAATTTCACGCGTTCCAGATGCGCCTTGAACAACATATGTTGCACCTAAAGCAAGGGTGGTTGCAGGAAGGTCGCTCGCCGAGTCGGCGTGGGCAATAGAGCCACCAATGGTGCCGCGGTGACGCACTTGTGGGTCGCCAACATGGCCTGCTGCACATGCAAGAAGCGGAACATGCTTTTTCACGACGGATGAAGTTTCAACATCCATGTGACGTGTGAGTGCACCAATTGCAATGTAGCTACCGGCATCGGTGATGTATGAAAGATCTTTCAAGCGACCAATGTCGACGAGCACGCTTGGTGCAGCGAGGCGCAATTTCATGAGGGGCAGAAGTGAGTGCCCACCAGCAAGAAACTTGGCGTCTTCACCGTATTCGGTGACCAGGCTGATGGCTTCAGCAGCACTTGATGCACGCTTGTAATCGAAAAGTGAAGGAATCATTAGTTGCCGCCCTTTGCACAAGCGAGAATGGATTGGACAATGTTGTGGTAGCCAGTGCAACGGCACAAGTTGCCCTCAAGACCAATGCGCACTTCGTCTTCTGTTGGGTTTGGGTTTTCGTTCAACAAACCGATAGCTGCCATGACCATTCCGGGAGTGCAAAAGCCGCACTGCAAACCATGATTTTGCATGAAGGCTTCTTGCATCGGATGCATTTTTCCATCGGTAGCAAGACCTTCAATGGTGGTGACCTTCGAGCCATCGGCTTGCACGGCAAGAATGGTGCAGCTCTTCACTGCTTCGCCATCGAGGTGGAGCGAGCATGCGCCACAGCTAGATGTATCGCAACCGATGTTGGTGCCAGTGAGGCCAAGGTCTTCACGCACATATTGAACGAGCAAAGTGCGTGGCTCAACATCACTTTCGTGAGTCTGACCGTTAACAGTGACGCTGATCTTCATGGTTCCCCTTTACGCAACTCTTTGGTTGCCACACCTATTATGCCTCAACTGTAGTGGCGGCAACTCAGGAGAAAGAACCCGAAATAGGGCATTTAACGGTCGAGTGAGTCGAGTCCGCGGCGTGCAAACCACAAAGTGAGCACCGAAAGGCCTACAAGGGCAACCAAGCCGCCCCAAACGCCGTCCCAGGTGACATCGCCCAGGAACCCTTGGCGAGACAGACGCAAGATATTGGTTGCTGGGTTATAGCGGGCAACGGTGTGGAGCCAGCCGTTCATCACGTTGAGAGGGGTTTGCGCGGAAGACAAAAACATGGTGAGGAACAAGGTGAGTTGCATAATTGCCGCTCCACGCATATCGCGAAACCGAAAGGCAATACCCAGACCCCAGCCCGCAGCAACGGTCGACAGCCCAAGTGCTGCGATGTACAACGTGGCCAGCCCAACGACACCTGAAGTGAGTCGTGCTCCAAAACCGATACTGACGAGGAGAACAACGGTCACAACAACCAAGGTGCGTATGTAACACGAAATGAGTGGGCCAATGATGAGGGAACGTCGAGGAGTGGGAGCCATGCGCAAACGATCGAAGAATCCATTTTCCATGTCTTTGATGGCAGAGAAACCGAGCCCCACACCACCAAAGGCGGCACCCATACAAACAGCAAGAGGCATGTACCAGTTGATGCTGCGATCGGTGGGGAAGCCAGGAACTTTCGTGATGGCAAAAAAGGTGCCCGCAAATGCGATGCTTTGAAAAATTGGCATTGCGAGTGTCGGTAAAAAAGTTGAAGGCATTCGGCGCGTATTGCGTAGGGCTCGTGTTGAGAGCGCAGAGGCACTCCGCATTGTTGTTCCTGCGAATTCGGAAGGGGATGTTGTGCTCATTGTGCGGCGATCCTTTGCGCGAGTGCTCGTAAAGCAAGAGTGAATGAAACAATCATGATTGCAATGGGCACCAAAATTGCGCGCGCTATTGCGCCGCTGCTTAAGCCATCAATGCATATGTCGCGCATCCCTTCAATGAGATGCGAAATAGGGTTGAAGTCGGCGATGTGTTTGTATGCGCCGCTCATGGTTTGGCGTGGAAAAAACGCACTAGAAAAAAAGAGCATGATGAACACGAGTGGGAAGATCCCTTGAACCGCTTCCGATGAACCTGTTTTCAGTGCAGCTGCTGCCATGAAACCGCTAATGGCAATGGCAATGAGCCCACCACTAACAACCATGATGAGAACACCCAGTGGGCCACCGTTGATGCTCATGCCAAAAGGCAATAACAGCAAAGAGAAAAAGAGCGTTTGAAATGCTCCATACGCGGCAGCGCCAGCAAGACGCCCCACAAGAATGCCAAGTCGTGACGATGGTGCTGCCATCAGCCTGTAGAAAAAGCCATTTTCAATGTCGGTTGCTAGCGCGCTTCCACTTTGCACAGAACCAAAGAGGACGCCTTGAACAATGGTGCCAGCCAGACTGAAATCGAGGAACGAATCGACTTTGGGGAAACCAGGAAGATTGATTGCTCGACCGAACGAGGAGGTGCCAAGAGCGGCAAAGAACAAAGGAAAGATCATTGAGGGAACAACGAGTGCAGGTTGACGCCAAAGTGCAAGTACTGAACGTTTCGACATGGCGACTGTTTGGCGAAAACCAATGCGCCAGTTGTGGCTCATTGCGGCGGTGGATTGCGCTGTGAGAGTTGCGGTCATTGCTTTGCGCCTTCTAGGCGGTACCCAGTTGCTTCGGCAAAGACATCGTCGAGGCTTGGTTCATTCAACTCAAGATGCTGAACACGAATGCCCGCTTCATCGAGGCGACGAACAACGTCGGTGACTGCTTCGACGCCGGCATTGAGCCCAACACCCAGTGTGCCTTCAGCGGTGGGACGCATATCGCCAAATTCTTTCAACACTTGTGTTGCGGTGTCTGTGAGATGTGTTGCCACTGTGATGAGCAGTGTGGGTGCGCCCACCTGTGCTTTCAAGTCACGTGGTGTTCCTTCGCAAACAATTTTTCCATGGTCGATAATGGCAATGCGATCGGCAAGTTGATCGGCTTCTTCAAGGTATTGCGTGGTGAGCAACACCGTGGTGCCTTCGCTGTTCAATCGTTTCACTTCTTCCCACAACGTGAGTCGACTCATGGGGTCGAGGCCAGTAGTGGGTTCATCGAGAAAGAGCACAGTGGGTTGGTGAATGAGCGATAGCGCAAGGTCGAGACGACGGCGCATTCCGCCAGAGTACGTACCCACACGGCGATCTGCTGCGGCTGTGAGGCCTACGCGTTCAAGGAGCTCATCGGCACGCTTTTTCATGTGATTCGCCGGGATGCCGTATAACACTGCTTGCAACTCAAGTAACTCGTTTCCCGTCATGAGTGGGTCGATTGCGGCATCTTGCAGAGCCACGCCAATACTGCGTCGAACTTTGTCGGCATCTTTTACAATGTCATAGCCCGCAACAAATGCCTGGCCAGCACTCGGACGCAAGAGGGTGGTGAGCATGCGCACTGTGGTGCTCTTGCCCGCTCCGTTCGGCCCGAGAAAGCCAAAGATCTCGCCTTCCTTCACTTCGAGGTCGACGCCGTCAACGGCCTTAATGGGTTCGTCTTTGGATCCGAAGTAGCGCGCAAGACCAGTAGCAATAATGGGGGAAGTCATTCACCCACTATGCCACCTCGATAGTTGCTTACTACAATTATCAACCTCAGAAGAGGTGTGAATTATTTGGCAGCAGCAATAGCCAGCCACACGCGCTCTGCGGTGGTGGGCATATCGATGTGGCGCACACCCAGGTGTGACACTGCATCTACTACAGCTGATTGCACTGCTGGGGTCGAACCAATGGTTCCCGACTCACCGATGCCTTTTGCACCAAGTGGGTTGAGGAACGTTGGTGTCTCCATATGCACTACTTCAAAGCTAGGAAGTTCAGCAGCAGAGATGAATGCGTAGTCGGCCAAGTTGGAAGTGATGGGGTTGCCATCGGCGTCGTAACGCACTTCTTCTAACAATGCTTGTGCAGTGCCTTGGGCAACGCCACCGTGAATTTGTCCTTCAAGAAGAAGTGGGTTGAGAACGCGACCCGCGTCGTCGCAAGCAACGTGGCGCAGGTGCTTGACCTTGCCCGTTTCTGTATCGACTTCAACAACAGCAACGTGAGCGCCAAAGGGGAAGGTTGCGCCTTCAGCAATGAAGACACCTTCTTGAACCAGACCGCCGTTACCTTTCATGGACACAGCAATGTCTGCCCAGCTCTTTGCTACTGCAGGTGTACCGGCAACATGGAAAACAGCACGGTCTTTGTCGAGTACAACGTCGGCCTCGTTTGCTTCAAGCAAGCGAGCAGCAATTTTCTTTGCATTGTCGACGAGTTCAATGGAGACCTGGTTGACAGCAGCTCCACCTTGTTGCAGTGAACGTGAACCCATGGTTCCGCCACCTACAGGAACGAGGTCGGTATCGCCCCAGACAAGATCGATCATGTCCATAGGAATACCGGTTTGCTCTGCGGCGATCATCGACCACGAAGTGGCATGACCTTGGCCGTGCGGGCTTGTTCCGGTGTACACCACTGCGCGTCCGTTTTCTAAGACTTCAATTTTTGCTGCTTCACTCATTGGTGGAACACCGCCAGTGATTTCAACATAAACCGACACACCAATACCGAGTTGCTTTTGGTCACCAGCAGCGCGACGACGAGCTTGTTCGGCGCGCAACTCTGTGTAGTTAGCAGCAGCTAAGGCTTTGTCGAGTGCACCTTCGTAGTCGCCAACGTCGTAGTTCTGGCCAATAGAAGTGGTGTGATTGTGCATGAACTTAGGAATGAGGTTCATACGGCGAACATCAACAGGGTCTTTGCCAATTTCGGCAGCAAACATGTCGATAGCACGCTCAGCTGCAGCAGTTGCCTCGGGACGACCTGCACCGCGATATGCGGTGGTTGGCGTTGTATTGGTAACAACAGAAGTTGTACGCACTTCAACGACAGGGATGTCGTAAACAGCAGACGACATCGGGCGTGTCATGAATGGAGCGAGGATGGTTCCCATGTCGACCCATGCACCTGAATCTTGGAAAACCTGCATTTGATATGCCTGCACTTTTCCTGCACGGGTTCCGCCAATGGTGACGTACTGAATCTGCGCGCGGCCATGACCAAGTCCCACCATGCTTTCGCTGCGGGTTTCGCGCCAACGCAACGCACGACCAATTTTTTTTGAGAGCATGCCGAGAAGCATCTCTTCGGGGTAGACGCCGATTTTGGCGCCGAACCCGCCGCCAACGTCGGGAGTAATGACACGAATTTGAGTGTCGTCAAGACCAAGGGCCGCTTTGATGCCATCGCGTGCACCTTGTGCGTGTTGTGTGCTCAACCACTGAAAGAGGCGGCCATCGACCCAAGCAACTGCAGAGCCACGTACTTCAAGTGGGCACGGTGCAACACGCTGGTTAATGAAACGACCTTTTACTACTACTTCACAGTCTGCAAAAATAGCGTCGCCTGTGTTGTCGGGCATGCCAAGGGCGGTGGAGTCGAACACCACGTTGCTGCCACACTCTTCGTAAATGAGGTTGGTGCTTGCCATTGATTCTTCAATGTCGATGAGCGCTGGCAGCACGTCGTAATCGACGATGACGAGTTCTGCAGCGTCTTCACCCTGTTCACGTGTTTCAGTAATAACAGCAGCAATGGGTTCGCCAACGTAGCGAACTTTTGTGCGCGCAAGCAGTGTGCGCTTCGCCATAGGGTTAAATGTTGCAGGCATTTCGGGAAGGTC
The DNA here is from genome assembly GCA_030726975.1 of Ilumatobacteraceae bacterium. Classification (GTDB taxonomy): domain Bacteria; phylum Actinomycetota; class Acidimicrobiia; order Acidimicrobiales; family Ilumatobacteraceae; genus F1-20-MAGs119. The sequence continues at coordinate 13,620 of JANRCO010000086.1, forward strand.
GAGGCTGTCGCCAGTGAAGACAGCAATGACGCCGGGAGCATTCAATGCATCGGAAGCATCGATGCCGGTAATGATTCCGTGTGCAACCGAGCTACGTACGTAAGTAACGTGCGCAGCGCCGGTGAGAAGCGGTTCGTGTTGTAGGTCGTCGACGTATTCGCCACCCGTGGTGAGAAACTTTGGGTCTTCTTTACGAATGACACGGTTACCGAGAATACTTCCACCCATGAGGGCCCCCTGTGAACTGAATGATCTTGAGTTACTAACTAACCCAAACACTACAGAAGGTTTCTAGGGTTGCAGAAGTGGACCCAAAGATCCGGGCTGTTGAGCCCCGTTTTTCTGTGCCGCGGCGGCTCGAACGGCAAGAATATTCGTCACAACGTTGTAAGGCCACCCCGCGGGCAGGGCGATGTCGAGGGCAGGGGCCTCTAAGAGGGCAAGGCGCTTTTCGCCAGGCAGGAGATAGCCCAGTTCCTTGCGGGCAGTTTCGCGGATGCCTTCAGGGGTTTGTAACCGTTGAATTTCGGTTTGCAGTTGTTCATTGGCGTCTTCCAGTGCTGCAAACTCTTTTTGGCGTTGGGTGATATCGCCACGTTGGCTGATGAGGCCCTTCACCGGTAACCCAATGAGGGCAACGGCAAGTGCCACCAAAATGACAACCGAAACGGTGAGCGTGATGTTGCGCGAGATGGCACGCTGGAAAAGCTTGTTGTCTACATGGACAGGTCGCGTGAGATCGCGCACAGGAGAGCGTGTAGGCATTCCCCTATTGTGCCGTGTGAACCCCTCAATATGGTGTCATTGGTATTTTGAGGCTTATCGCAACGGGGCGAGGGCATCGCGACCGCGGAATGCGGCGCTGTCGCCCAGAATCTCTTCAATACGAAGAAGTTGGTTGTACTTAGCAACACGGTCGCTTCGGGCGGGTGCGCCCGTTTTGATTTGTCCGCAATTGGTGGCAACGGCCAGGTCGGCAATGGTGGCATCTTCGGTTTCGCCACTGCGGTGGCTCATGACGCTTGTGTACTGGTGACGTGTGGCGAGTTCAACGGTTTCGAGGGTCTCTGTGAGTGAACCAATTTGGTTCACTTTGATGAGCACACTGTTGGCAACATTTTGGTCGATGCCCATGCGCAAGCGGCGAGCATTGGTTACAAAAAGATCGTCTCCAACAAGTTGTACCTGAGAGCCAATTGCTTGGGTGAGTAGCGACCAGCCGGCCCAGTCGTCTTCAGACATTGCGTCTTCAACAGAGACAATGGGGTAGTTGTTCACGAGCGTGGTCCACCACACTGAAAGCTCTTGTGAAGTGAGTACTTTTCCTTCGCCTGTGAGATGGTATTTACCGTCGCGGAAGAGTTCACTCATTGCGGGGTCGAGTGCAATGGCAATATCTTTTCCCGGTGTGTGCCCAGCGCGTTCAATTGCTTCAACGAGCACTTTGATGGCTTCTTCATTCGACGACAAGTTGGGGGCGAACCCGCCTTCATCACCGACGGCTGTTGATAGCCCACGATCGGCGAGTACTTGCTTGAGAACGTGATAGGTCTCGGTACCCCATCGCAAAGCTTCAGAAAAACTTGATGCACCAACAGGCATGATCATGAACTCTTGCAGGTCAATGTTGTTGTCGGCGTGTGCTCCGCCGTTGATGACATTCATCATGGGAACAGGTAAGACGTGCGCATTGGGGCCGCCGACAGAGCGAAACAATGGCAAAGCAAGTTCGTCGGCTGCTGCGTGCGCAACTGCCAAGCTCACGCCAAGAATTGCATTTGCCCCAAGACGACCTTTGTTTTCTGTTCCGTCGAGGTCGATGAGCTGATAATCAATTGCGCGTTGGTCGAGTGCATCGCTTCCCATGAGCGCTTGTTGAATTGCGGTGTTGACATGGTGCACAGCGTTGAGCACGCCCTTGCCCGAGTAGCGCTTGGGGTCTTTGTCGCGGAGTTCCACTGCTTCGTGTTCGCCAGTAGATGCGCCAGAAGGAACCATTGCGCGACCGTGTGCTCCGGAGTCGAGAACAACGTCTACTTCAACTGTGGGGTTTCCTCGAGAGTCGAGGACCTCGCGGCCGGCAATGCTGATAATGCTGCTCATGGATAATGTCTAACGCAATTTGATGGAATTCCACAAGGCGTCGAGTTCCTCGAGTGAGGCTTTTGTCATATTGATGTTGCGTTCTGCGGCTAACGCCTGAACTGCTTCTACGCGACCTTGGAATTTTCGCGACGCACTGCGCAGTGCAACTTCAGCATCGAGACCAAGGTGTCGCGCCACATTGACGACGGAAAAGAGCAAGTCGCCCAGTTCCATACCAATGACCTCGGGGTCGGCGCCGGCCATTGCTTCGTGCAGCTCGTCGGTCTCTTCACGAATTTTTTGTAACGGGCCCTCGGTATTTGGCCAGTCGAAGCCCACCTTGGAAGCCTTCTTCTGCAGTTGCTGCGCATAGAGGAGTGACGGCCCAGACTGTACCACTCCATCGAAGATGCCTGTGCGTTCTGGCTTTTCAAGTTTTTTAATGGCATCCCAGTTGGTGCTGACTTGATCGGAAGTATCGGCAGTGACGTTTGCAAAAACATGTGGGTGACGCCGCACGAGTTTGTCGTGAACGGTGCGTGCAATATCGGCCATGGTGAAGCGGCCTTCTTCTTCTGCAATTGCTGCGTGGAACTCCACTTGGTACAGCAGGTCTCCAAGTTCTTCAACGAGGTTGTCGTCGGTTGTTGGGTCGTCTGCCTGTAGTGCCTGGAGTGCGTCAACTACTTCGTAGGTTTCTTCAATGAGATAGCGAATGAGAGATTCGTGTGTTTGCTCTTGGTCCCACGGACACTGTTCGCGCAGTGTGCGGGCAAGTTGGTGCAAGTTCACTAGTTCGCCGGCAACAGGCTCGGCAAGGCGAGGAATGTACAAACTGGTGAGGTGGTCGGCTTCGATGACGCGGTCTATTTCTGACCACGTTGTATACACAATGTTTTCATCGTCGAGTCCGACGTGATGCAGCAATACAACTGGTGTATCGGCAGGCTCAGACTCTGCAGCAAGTTTGATATCGGAGAGCACCCA
>JANRCO010000087.1 GCA_030726975.1 Ilumatobacteraceae bacterium
ACCTCGAACCGTGCCAGCAACAAGAACCAAGATGAGCGCTACAATCGACGCTCCAAACAAAAACTCACTACGCCCACGCAACCATTCGTAGTCGGTTGCCATGAGAACCACCATTGCTACGGCAGCCACGATGAGATAAATGATTTGCCGTTGAAGAAAATAGTAAGGGTCTAAACCTTGGGCCAGAAGCCTTGGTCGCGTGCACGAGTACACCGCAATTGCACCGATGATGGAAAGACCAACGGTGGCGAACATCAAGATCCAGTCGACGTTGCGACTTGGGTCGGCCATGCTGCGGCGTAGGTTTCCCATTGTTGAGGTGCTTCGCCCACTTAACGAAGTGGAACCGCCCAAACGCACGTTGTCGAAAATGCCCATTAATCGCGCACACTTCCACCAAAGCCACTGAGGCACAATGGGTTCGCGAGAAATTGAACAGGCGAAACTGCACTGGCATTGATGTCGAGGGGGTCACTTGGCACCACCGCACTCGGCTTTGTCTGACCAGCTAATGCCGAAAAGAGACACTTCACCACTGGCGCCGCTGCTTGCGACCCATAACCAGACTTCTCTAAGTAGGCAACAGCGGTATAGGGCTGGTTGGGGTCGAGACTAAAAGCAGCAAAGGCCGAAGAGTCGTTCCATGGGTAGTTGCCAAACCCTTGCGCTGTTCCGGTCTTACCTGCAATGGGCAGGGTCTTGCGTGCGTAGTTCTTAAAGAGAAGCTCACCTGTGGCTTTGTGGTAGTACCCAAAGTCAACACCCCTCCCCTCAATCACTCTGCGCAACCCATTAACGATGGGATCACGATTTTCTTTGTTCATGTCTATTTCTCGCTGTATACGACCTTGTGAGAAATCTTTCTCGACAACCATTTGCGCGATATCTATGAAACCAGAATCCCCATCAGGTGTGCCCGGAACAAGAATCGCTTTCACCACATGCGGAGTCACTACCAACCCACCATTGGCAATAGCAGAATATGCGACTGCTAATTGAATAGGGGTGGCCGACAAAAGACCTTGACCAATAGCAAACTGCACGTTGTCGCCGACGTAAAACGCACGCCCTTCTTCTTTACTAATTGCTCCGTCATCGGCGAGTTGTTTTTTCAGGGCCTTGCTCGGCAAAGCTCCACCAAATTCGTAGGGAAGATCAATTCCTGTTGGTGAACCAAACCCGAAGAGACGTACTTGCTCTTCCAAAATGGGCTTGTATCCACGTTGCGTGAGAATCTGCTCCCCAATTTTGTAAAAGAAAGCGTCGCTCGAAACCGCTAATGCGTCTTCAACATTCACTGGCCCATACGTACATGGTGAATTAGTGCTTGCGCAGAAGGCATTCTTGAAAACGCACTTCACGCCTTCATTGCATCGACCATTAGGAATTGATTCAAGTTTGTATGTTCCCTGATCTTTGTAAACGAACTCGGAACCGCCGGCCAATTGACCGGTGTTCAATGCCGCAAACGCAGTGAACGGCTTAAAAGTGGAACCCAAGTTGTAACGACCACTCACTGCCCTGTTCACCATAATTGCCATGTCGGGGTCTTTGGTTTGTGGGAAGAGCTGTTGAAATTTCTCGGAGCTAATGCCCGAGCCAAACCACCTGTTATCGAAATTCGGATAGCTCGCCATTGCAATGACTTCACCAGTGACATTGTTCAAGAGAACTGACGACCCCGCGGGAGCCTTATATAAGTTCTCCTCAGGAAAGGCAGGATCTTGTGTGCCGTCAGGCAACCTCACTGTTCCTGCATCTACTCGTCGGCGCAGTTTCAACGACGTTTCTAACGCTTGCTCGGCGTACTGCTGGTACGACAAGTCGATGGTGAGCTGAATGTCGTTACCTGGAACAGGTTCTATACGTTCCATCTGCCGCAAAATTTGGCCACGAGCATTCACTTCATAGCGCACGTAACCGGGTTTACCCCGCAAATACGACTCGTAGGTTTGCTCCACTCCGTATTGGCCAACACGCTCATTAGGCGAGTACTTCAATGCCATGTAATACGACAATTGACGTTCCAAAATGGCGCCAAGAAAACCCACCACGTGACTTGCGACGGGAGCATACGGGTACTCGCGTTTCCAATCTTCGGAAATATCAACACCTGGATAGTCTTCCGAACGTTCTTTCAGGAAAAGCGCAGTTTGCTCAGACACGCCTTCCTTCAGCGGCAAGGGCTGCAACGCGTCGTATCGCTTGCTTTTATATCGACGTTCCAGTTCAGCAAATGGCGTTTGCAAGGGTCCGGAAATACGCAAGAAGAGTTGCGCCCGATCGCCAGCATCAGCAATAACACTGCGGTCGATAGTGACCGTGAGTACTCGTTCATTGTCGGCAACGATGCGACCCGCTGAATCAAATATGCGGCCACGTTCTGGTAAGAGTTGCACAGTACGAGTGCGCACTTCTTGTACTCGTTCTTGCAGCCCTTCAGCGTCTACTACTTGCAAGAACCAAGTGCGTGTTGTTACCAAACACAGCATCGCAACAGCAAGACCACCCAAGATACGCAACCGCTTATTGAGAGAGACAACAGCCATTGTTTACTCCGCCCACAACATTTGCTTCTTGGATTTCACTAATGCCCAACGCATTAAAGAAACTGCAGGTAGTGCAAGCACTGCATTAAACAACCCCACCGTGAGTGCCACGCCGAGCACTCGCGTTTGAAGCAACCCGTCAACACCCACTACAAGACTGGCTGCGGGGTAAATGAGCACTGCCGCTGCACTGGAAATTCCAACGCTGAGCATTTTGAACCACCACCTTGGGCTGTAAGCAAACGTGTTCACCCCGCCGGCCATATAGCCCGCAAAGCCAAAAACAAGTGCCGACAACCCAAAAGGCGAAGTGAGCACCATGTCGTACATGAACCCAAACATAAAACCTGCAATTGCGCCAGATTCACTGCCTGCTGCCACGCCACTTGCTGCAGAACACAGCAGCAGTACTTGCATGACCACACTGAAGGGGCGCAACGTATTGAACAGCGTTGTTTGAAAAGACAAGACAATCATGCCAACGAGAAATACCCGCGTAAAGGGCGATTCAATGATTGCAAAAAAGCGTCTCATTGCGGAATCTCAGTGGCTGGCTGGTACAAAAGCACACGAACGAAGTTCAAACTTCCCAAATTCGCAGCAAGTTCCACTTCTAAGAGCGGCCCACTCGTTCCAGTACGTGTCACAACACGCGACACAGTTCCAACAACAAGGTCGGCTGGAGCCAAGCTTTGCGATCCGCCTGCGGTGACAACGGGAACACCTGCACACAATTCACCGAGTCGAGATGACGCTTGAATGAAGCGAATAACAGGTACTCGGT
>JANRCO010000088.1 GCA_030726975.1 Ilumatobacteraceae bacterium
GTGTTCGACTCGCCCAGCGGTGTGCATGTCGTTTTGCCATATGTGGGTGGAATTCTCTTGGCCATTGCTTTAGGCTGCACCATTTTTCTCTCGGTACCACTGCACGAAAAAATGGCCAATAGCCCGAGCGCCGATATTGGTGCTCGGCTCGTGCGTACCAACTGGCCCCGCACTATTGCCTGGACACTGCGTGGTGTGCTCGCAGCAATCATGTTGTTGCAGGCAACATGACACGCAAGTACCAAGCCGAGTGCCCAGTGCCGGTGAAGCGTGCGGTGATGGTACAGACATGGGAAAATCTTGTGTACCTGCATTGGGCATATGAGCCTGAACAGGTGCAGTCGTTGTTGCCCGAGGGTTTGCTGGTCGACACATTCGCAGGAAATGCGTATGTGGGTCTCATTCCTTTTCAGATGCGAGGTATCGGGGTGCCGCACCTTCCCGCTGTGCCATATTTAGGAACGTTTCCAGAAGTGAATGTGCGTACCTATGTCATACGTAATGGCATACCCGGAGTGTGGTTTTTCTCTCTCGATATCAATCGCATGTTGCCGACGTTTGTGGCGCGCACAACGTATTCATTGCCGTATTGCTTTGGCAAAGTAAGCCACGGCATTCAGCAAGTGGGCAACACTTCAGTGGTGGAAACGCTTGTGCAGAGGAAATGGCCGCAAGGAGTGGAAGCTTCAACAGAACTGCGTGTTGAAGTGGGCAACAAAATTGATGTACCAAGCGACTTTGAACATTTCCTCTCTGCACGGTGGGGGCTCTATTCCCAAACATTGCGCAAAAAAATTCGCTACGCACCTGTGTCGCATGAACCATGGCCGCTGCATAGTGCTAATGCACTGCACATTGATGATTCATTAGTGCAAGCTGCAGGTTTGCCAGCACCAACTGGTGAAGTTCACGCACTATTTTCACCTGGTGTGAGCGTTCGTGTCGGTTTACCATCGACAAAATTCGTAGAATAGACAGATGACTTCATCTTCCGCCATCACATCAGTTGTATTCGATTTTGGCGGTGTCATTATTACGACCATTACCGAGAAGATTCAGCGCATTGCCGATTCTTTAGGTTGCCCCATGCCGCAGTTGCATTCCATCATGATGGGTCCGCAACATGAGTCGGGCGACCACCCGTGGCATCGCATGGAGCGCGGTGAAGTTGCGCGTGACGATTTGCAAGGTCTTATTGCGCCCATCGCAGCAGCCGAAGGGGTGCATTTTCAAGGCAACGAATTTGAAACTCTGCTACTCAACAGTACGTACAACATCAATCACTATGTGCTCGATCACATTGCGGGCTTAAAAGAACGTGGATACAAAACTGGTCTCTTAACCAATGGCATGCGTGAATTCCATGATCATCTTGTGACCATTGTTCCCGAGGAACTCTTTGATGTGTATATCGACTCCGCTCTCGTAGGAATGCGCAAGCCAGAGCCACGCATCTTTGAGTACACCTTGCAGGAATTGGGAGTCACCAACCCCACTGAAGTGGTGTTCCTCGACGACTTCATGGGCAATATTGAAGGTGCTCGTGCTGCTGGTATGCAGGTCATCCATGTGGGCGACCCCCGCGTAGCCCTTGAAGAACTTGAAGCTATGTTGCGTGCCTGATTTGTCGCATTAGGGGTGGCGCGAGTCGGAAGTTCGTGGCACCATACTTCCATGACAATTTCAGCTGGAAGTAAAATCCCCGATGTAACAATTCACCTCCTTGGCGCCGATGGCATGCCACAGCCAGTGAGCTCACTTGAAGCACTTGGCAAGGGTAAAGTCGTGCTCTTTGCAGTACCTGGTGCATTCACACCTGGTTGCTCGAAAGTGCACCTTCCTGGTTTCGTGCAGCGCTTCAATGAACTCAAAGCAAAAGGCGTGGAGTCGGTTGCATGCATCAGTGTGAATGACCCTTGGGTAATGGACGCATGGAAGCAAAGCCAAAGTGCCGATGGCATCACCATGCTCGCCGATGGAACCGGTGCTTTCACAAAAGCTATGGGTCTTGAATTAGACGGTTCAGGTTTTGGTCTTGGTTCACGTTCGCAGCGTTATGCAGCCATCATCAACAATGGCGTTATTGAGCGTCTTGATGTTGAAGAGGGCGCAGGAATTTCTGTGTCGTCTTGCGACATGATCATTACTCACTTGTAAATATCACTTCGTTAAATTGGCCACCACGTGGGTGCCGTGTTGAACATCAATACGCGCCTCTGTGGTGGCCAATTTTTGTATATCGCGTGAATCGTGTGACACCAAAACTACTGGACCTGTGAATTGCGTGAATGTTTCTGCAAGAAGCTCAAGCGTCGCTTCTCGGGCATGAGCATCTAAAGCCGTTGTTGGCTCGTCGAGCAACAAAATTTTGGGTTGAGTTACCAATGTGCGTGCCAAAGCCACACGTTGTTGCTGGCCGCCGCTCAATTCGTGGGGTCGCTTGTTTGCAAATGAAGAGATATCGAGTGTCTGCATCGTGCTTAACGCTTGGCTCATTGCATCGTCTTTATGCAGGCCACGAGCACGCAGACCAAAAATCACATTCTGTGTGACAGTGAGATGAGGAAAAAGGGCACCATGTTGGAACAGCATCCCTACGTGTCGATTTTCAGGTTGCACAAAAGTTTCGCCATCACAGATTCGCCCGTGAAGTTCAATACTGCCCGAGGAAACATTGAGTAAACCAGCAATGAGAAGGAGCGCCGTTGTTTTCCCAGAACCATTTGATCCGGTAATGGCAAGAACTTCTTGAGAAGCCACAGATACATCGGCATGCAGTGTGAACTGTGGGCGAGCAAACGTGCAATGCATGTTCAAGGTCATGCGGCACCTCGTTGAAAAGCGGTCATCCAGCGATGCCGCAGTGAAATGAGCACTACGAAAGAAATGGCCATCATCAAAAATGACAAACTCACGGCAGCATCTTTGCCGCTCTCGAGGGAACTGTAAATTGCCAATGGCAGAGTTTGTGTGGAGCCGGGGCTATTTCCGGCAAAGGTAATGGTTGCTCCAAATTCGCCTAGCGCACGTGCCCAAGTGAGCACAATGCCAGCAATGAGCGATGGCCACAAAATAGGAATATTGACTTTCAGCAAGGTCCGCCATGGGCCAGCGCCCAAGGTGCGGGCAGCCCAAGTAGTAGATGCATCAACCTGAGAAAAAGCCGACTCCATGACCACAATAAAAAATGGTGCGGCAACAAAGAATTGGGCTAACACAGTGGCGCTTTGGGTAAAGGCAATGCGGTAGCCAAACCAATCATCAAGAGTGGAACCTATGAGACCTCGGCGCCCAAAGGCATAGATGAGAGCAACTCCACCTACAACAGGTGGTAACACCATTGGCAAAACACAGATGGTGCGCAAAATGTTTTTGAGTGGAAAGGTGCGGTAAGCAAACATCCATGCCAGTGGCAGCCCGGTAACAATTGCAAGAACTGTTGTGATGAGTGAAGTGCGCAGTGAAAGCCACAGTGCTTCTCGGGCCGATGCCTCAAAAATGGTGCTGAAAAACTGTGACCATGGAACACGAATAACAATGGCAAGTAACGGAAGAGAAATGAAAACAACACATGCTGCTGCAAGTGCAGTGAGGCCACGAGGTGCGCTCAACGGCGAGCGGTTATTTTTCATGGGCTTACAAACCCATAGTCGTTCAGTATTTTTTGCCCATTGCCCAGAACAAAATCGATAAAAGTCTGTGCAGCTTTTTGTTCAGTTATAGAAAGTTCTGTGAGGGCAGCGATGGGGTAGTTATTTGAAACATTGATGCTTTTGTCAATAGATACCGCATCAAGTTTTGATGCATTGGCCAAAGCGTCAGTCACATAAACAATTCCAGCGTCTGCTTCGCCACTGGCAACTTTCTGGGTGACCCCACTAACACTTGTTTCCCTACTACGAGGCTCCACAACGATGTTTGCGCGTTCCAGAATGTGAGCGGAGTATTTCCCGCAAGGCTGGGTGACGTCGCAGAGAACGGTGCGTATTTGTGGTGAAGCGAGGTCGCCCAAACTTGTGATGTTGAGTGGATTGCCTTTTTCAACAATCAGTGTGAGCGTGTTGGTGGCAATGACGGCCTCTGAATCTTTGTTGACATTGCCGTTCTCGACGAGGTCTACCATTTGCTTGTCGTCAGCGAACACAACGACATCGGCGGGCGCGCCCTGTTTGATTTGTTCAACCAATGTTGCACTTCCCGCAAAGTTCAGAACAATACGAATGTTCGGCTCTGCATTTTCAAAGGCTTCTGCCATAGAGGTCATTGCGGCCGCCAGTGAGGCAGTGGCGTAGAGGTCGATGTTCGTTTTGGCGTCACTGCGGCCACAAGCCGACAATGTGCACAAGAGACCGATAGCACTCCCCATCAACAACAGACGACGGGCTAGGGGGGTCGTCATCACCCTCACAGGCTATTAGTTCTATTGTAACTATCTGATAGTTCGTAACGTGATATAAACGGGTATGGAAGCCATACGGAACAGCCACATCACTCTCATTGAGGCAACGTGCCTTGCTCTCATCAGCCAAGGGTCCACTCATGGTTACGACATCGCAAAGAGGTTTCATCCCGATGGCGACATTGGCGAGATCTTCACGCAAACCAACCCTGTGGTTTATCGCGCATTGAAATCACTTGAAGCTGCAGATTTGGTGAAGAGCACCGATGCGCTCGGTGTGCGCAAGCAACTGAAGTTTGCACTCTCAATGACTGAAGAAGGCAGCCGCGTGTTGAACAGTTGGCTCAATGCCCCAGCACTACACATCAGAGATTTACGCCAAGAATTTCTAGTGAAGCTACATCTTCGCGGTCTGGCAGGTATGAAGCAGCAAAAATTCATTGCTCTGCAAAGAGATGCACTCGACAATGTGCTGTCGCAACTACTTGCCAACCCTGCGCGAAACGCAGTTGCCATGTGGCGACGAGAACAAGCACGAGCGGTTGCGCGGTTTCTCGATGAGCTGTCTGGTGAAGAATCTCGTGAGGCGAACAATGGTGATCGGGAAGATTTCTTGCAGCTCAGTGCACGTAATCAACTGCGAGCGAAAGTCTTGTCGGTCAAGCATGGCGGAGTTCTATCGACCGTAAAACTGGAACTTGACCCAGGCCAAACCATGACGGCAACCATTACGCGAGAGGCCACGAATGCCCTGGCCCTGGCCCCAGGAACGGAAGTGCTGGGCTTATGTAAAGCAACCGATGTTCTGGTTGCCCGCTCGCCCTCTTAGGAAATATAGGGATTTGCCGACTATTGAGAATATTTCAATGATCGGCTAGGTTTGGATTGAAATTCTTTCAGTGAGAATTTCCAGTGCTATTTCTTGGAGGAAGTACATGTTGTCTCATCGCTTTAAGGCCGCCCTCGGCGCAATTACAACAGTTGGGTTACTCGGACTCTTTGCAGTTCCAGGTGAGGTGCATGCTGCCATCACTGTGACGATCACCGATTCATCGGGTGCTGCTGTAGGTGGCGCATTCGTCGCAGTGCTCAATAGCGATGGTGATGCGGTCGATAGTGCAATCACCGCGAAAGACGGCACTGTGTCGGTGAATGAAGCTGGTGGCGCTGGTCTTGTTGTTGCAGCCCCAGGGTTCCAAATAAAAACTGCATCAAGTGCGACAGCGCAAACAATTGCACTCACCGCATCGACAAAATCGAAATTGTCTTATGCGAATGCGTATGGCGCACAGGTGCGCACCATCGCCGCCGACGGTGAAAGTGGCGTGTACTACGCAACCTCCGATGCGCAACCAACAGTATGGCGAACAAGCGATTACGCCGGTTCGTGGTCACCGGTTCCTACTACTGCCGACTCAGAAGCGGGAAGTGCAACTGTGGCCGGTGCAATGCCACAGACAGAAGCTGCTGGTGAAATTTTCACCTCGGGTGTGAAAGGTGAAGTTGCAGTGCAAGTTGGTCAGAACTTGTACTTCTCGCGTACCTACGGAAATACATGGTCAACAGTTGCGAACTACAACACGGTCACTGGACAGAACAAAAAGCATTACTGGGTACATGGTGGCGCTAATGCTGAGTATTCATACATTGTTGGTGTCACCGATTCGGGAATGCACATTGCGGTGATGCCCGACAGTTCAAGTGATGCGGCTCCAAGCTTTACCAACGTCACATCAACAATTGGTCGCTATACAGCAGCTGACCGTGTGGCATTTGCGGTGGGTAGTACAGGTGACATCTTCATGGCCACAGTGAATGGAAGCGGCACACTTATTTCTCAAATCACACCTGCGGCAACTGCGGCAGCACTCGCTGCGACGGATGGTTCACTCCCTCAGGCAACACACACCATGGCAACAACGGGAACTGGTTTGGTGAAACTCAGCACGCTCGGAACAGCAACACCACAAGCAATTGTCACTCACCTCGTCGATGGTGCGACGGTGTCGTTGACCGTGGGTGCGTTGGTTTCTGGAACATGGACGATGTCAACAGGAGTTGAAGGCGCAACTCAAGCAAACAATCTCACGTTGACGGGGATGAGTGCCCTTTCGGGGAACTGTGGTCAAAACGGAGGCACTCCGCTCGTTGCTTCAATTGCACCAGAAGCTCCATCGGGCTCCGATGTGCTTAATGGCTTCGAAGTGGTAGGCACTATTGGTCAGTGCATGTTTGTCTTTAATGCCACAGGTTCAGGAAGTCTGATCGGCGCAACATTTGCTACGGGGAAAGTTGCTTTGTTGACAATGCAAGGTGCAAACAACAACACCGGTTTTGTTTGGGACAGTGGCTTCAACTTCAGCTCCAACATGGTGTCGCTTTCTGGCGACGGACAATTCGGGCTTCGTAAATCTGCAGTCATTTCTGCTGATACTTTCTATCGCCCAACTTTTGGCAGTGCAGGTGGTACAACGGCCAGTCAATACATCAATAGCCAAGCAACTGCAGGAACAGATGTTGCTTCAGGTGGAATTGCAGTGGGCGGAATGGTGGCCCCCAACGTCACCGATGTGGTGTATTCACCCAATAGCACCGATGGTTCACAACTTGTGCTCAGCATGACCGAAACCGGAGGTAGCCGTACTTTGCTATCAACCGATGGAGGCACATCGTTCAGCACCATTGGTGCTGGTGGAAGCCGTTCAGTGGAATGGTGGAATGGCGCAAATGGTTTGCAACACATTGCTGCTGGCTTTAGCAACAATCCCAATGAGTTTTTGCATGTGAAGTCATTCAATACGAATTCCGGCACTGGCAAACTCGACATGGGAGATGAACTTGCTGCAACAGCTGCCGAGCGCGATGCAAAAGATGTTTCCGCGCGAAAAGAATTCAGTTTCCCAGGTGCTGCGAACCCATCAGGTTCCACGCTGACCCCAAGCAGTTTTGTTTCAGGCGGAGGGCAAACTTTGCTCTCAGCTATTGAAGGCATCGCAGGAAAAGACGCGATGTTGGTAGGTGTCAACAAGTGCAGTCAAAACCTTGGGCCATCAGGATGCGAATCGAGCCAAGGTTCTGTGGCATTAGTTGGCCTCAGTGCCAACAGTTCAACGGGTGCAGTAACCCTGAGCAACGTGAAGTACTTCGGTTCAGAAGTTGCAGCAGGTGGTGCAACGTCAGCCGGAAGCGGAACATATGCAGGTGATGTCAAGGCAATTCAGTATTGCCCAGCTGGTTCGGCTGAAAAAGTCGCCGATTCCGCATTTCTTTCGGTGGGGGGCAAGGGCATTTACAAAATCACTGCGGTGACTACAGCGCCTTCACATGCTGCAACAGGAACCACAACTGGTACGTATAAAGACCTCAAGGTTGACTGCGACACTGGTGTGATTGCGGTTGCGGGTTCTGATGGTTTGTACTTCTCGGTTGATGGTGCTGCAAAGTTTGTGAAAGTGACAACTACAGCAGCTCCTGCTGGTGGGCAGCAACCACCGCAGCAAGGTGCAAACAATGCCCCAACAGCGGTTGCATTGCAGGCCGATGGCACTACAGGTGAAGTCACCATGATTGTTGCGTCGGGTAATGGAGACATCAAGTCGGTTGAAACTAGCTTCACGGCTCTTGGTGTGAGTGCTGCCGATACCAAAGCCGGAACTGCAACAACGCCAACCGCGACAATTACTCCTGCTGTCGATTCAGTGAATGAATTGAATAATTCGTCAACCGGTAAAAACACGGGTGCAGTTCTCGACTTGGAAATTCCCAATACGGCTGCTGACAAAGTAACGGCAGCAGGTGTGCGTTCACTCAGTGTGCGTAAATTTGCGACCGCTTCGAAATTGTCTGCTGGTACCGGCGGTGGTGCTTTTAGGGCAGCATTGCGCACCACAACCACTTCCTCGGGAAGCGGTGCAGGAACTCCAGGGGTAGGTGGAACCGCTCCAGGAGCCGTAGCGCCAAAGGTAGTCACAGTGAAAAAGGGTAAAACCGTTTCTGTTACTTCTGCTCTCAAGAAACTGGGCACCAAAGTGGTTGCTAAATCAAAAATTGTGACCACGGTGAGCAAGGCATCAAAGAAGGTTTGCTCGGTTTCGAAAAAAAATGTGGTGAAAGGTCTGAAGGCTGGTAAGTGTAGGTTGACGGTGAAAGTAACTCCACCGAAAACGAAGAAAGTGAAAAAGCCAAAGACAACCACAAAGAAGATCACCATCACTATTAAGTGAGCGAGAACTTCCTGTAGTACTTCTACTGGGCACTATTGCATCGCTAGTGCCGCGCGTGCTTCGCCCTCAGGGTTGCGGTACGCGCGGCCAATGGCATCAATCACAATGCGCACAAGCACGCCTTCGGGAATCTCTGCCTTGCCCAGTAACTCAGGTGTTATGGGCGTCATGCGTTGGTACCCCACAGTGAAGGGGTCAACGCCATAGGTAACAGGCATCGTGAAAGGAATAGCACTGCGTCCAACAGGAACATCGCCGTACCACAACTCCATGTCACCTTTGAAGCGGCCAGTTGCGGTAAATGTTGCACGTACATCGACGTCGCCAACAGGAAGTTCAACGCTTGCTGAAACAGTGGTGGTGAGTGCACCAAGGAAGTTGTATGCGTAGTGCAAACGGCGACCTTTGATGTACAAGGCATAACCACCTGCATGGCCGCCATGACATACCAAGATGCCGTCGCAATTACCTTCGGCAGGTACATGCAACGCAGCAGTAATTTGGAATGAACGATTCTTGAGGTTCGGTGCTGTTGATTCGGGCAGCGGTGAAATGCCGGGCAGATACACGTACCTATCGCGCAAGAATCGTCGATCGCCGTAACGAGCTGGTTGGTTGTTCAACGGAAGAACTTGGTTGGCTTCTGCCTCGCTCCACCACAACTGTTGCAACTCTTTCAACTTGTCGGGGAACTGTTGGGCAACGTCATTGCACTCTGAGAAATCGTTGGCGATGTTGTACAACTCCCAAACATCGTCATCAAATGACGGGTTCACATTGCCGCTTTCGTAGTTCATCATCCCTGGCGGGTGAAAGACCACTGCCTTCCAGCCATCGTGATACAACGCACGCGAGCCGAGCATTTCGTAGTACTGCGTGAGGTGCTTACTTGGGGCTTCTGCACTTTCTAACGTGTGGGCAAAGCTGACACCGTTCAACGGAGATTGCTCAACGCCATTGATGTGCTCGGGCGCTTCAATACCAATGACCTCTAAGAGCGTGGGCAGTACATCGATGATGTGCAAATACTGGTGCCGTGTTTCGCCAACATTCTTTAAGCGATTTGGCCATTGCACAATGAGTGGGTCGCACACTCCGCCTTCGTGCGTGTCGCGCTTGAAGCGCTTGAGTGGCGTGTTGCCGGCCCATGCCCAACCCCACGGGTAGTGGTTATTGGAATGTTCAGAGCCAATGAGGTCGATGCGCTTTAGGTTTTCCGACAAACTTTCAGGAACGAAGTTGTAGAAATACTTTTCGTTGAAACTGCCTCCAGGACCACCTTCGGCAGATGCGCCGTTGTCACTCATAATGATGACGAGCGTGTTGTCGTATTCGTCAATCGATTTAATGAAATCGAGTAGACGACCTACTTCAGAATCGGTGTGGGTTAAAAACCCAGCGAATGCTTCCATGAGTCGCGTATACAAACGGCGTTCATCGTCGCTGAGCGAACTCCACGCAGGAACCCACGTGGGCCGTTCAGAGAGAACAGTGCCGGCTGGCAACAAACCCGACGCCATTTGTCGGGCGAATACTTCTTCGCGCCATGCGTCCCAACCTTTGTTGAACTTGTCGCAATATGCATCGATGTATTTTTTTGGCGCCTGGTGCGGAGCGTGGCATGCGCCTGGGGCGTAGTACACAAAGAAAGGCTTCGTCGGTGAAAAAGCACGAAGATCTTTGATGTAACCAATTGCTTGATCGGTGAGATCTTCAGTGAGGTGATAACCCTCTTCAGGAGTTTTCGGTGGGTCAACAATATGACTGTCGTGAATGAGGTCGGGGTGGAACTGGTCGGTCTCGCCACTCAAAAATCCGTAGTAACGCTCAAAGCCCTTGTTGAGCGGCCAGTGTGTGCGCGGTCCGCCGATGTTGTTTTCGTGTGCAGGTGCGAGGTGCCACTTGCCAAGCCCGTAGGTTGCATAACCATTGCGCACGAGAATTTCTGAGAGAAAACCGTTTTCATCGGGAATGTTTGCGTCGTAACCCGGAAAGCCCGATGCTGTTTCCACCACTCGTGCCATGCCACTTACATGATGATTACGACCCGTCATTAAGCACGCGCGAGTAGGCGAGCACAGTGCAGTGGTGTGGAAGTTTGCATAACGCAAACCGTTTGCTGCCAACGCATCGAATGTTGGTGTGCTGATGTCTGACCCATAGCAACCGAACTGCGCATAGCCCACATCATCGAGCAGCACCATCACAATGTTGGGAGCACCTTGAGGTGGTTGAGGCAGGTCGGGCCACGCCGCTTCAGAGTCTTCGAATGTACGACCAATACGACCAGTGAAGTTCTTTTCGAGCCCCATGTAACCTCCCGCGTTGTTGAGACAGTTTCACATATATTTGCACTACTAGTGCAAATATAAAATTGCTGAGAGGTGAGGTCTAATTTGCCTGGGTGACAATGAACCCAATGCCGATGAACTGGGTGATTCCTGCAAGCACGGTGAATACGTGCCAGATCTCGTGGTAGCCAAAAATGTGTGGCACCAAGCGTGGGCGCTGCAAATAAAACAAGATGGCTCCAACGGTGTAGAGCACGCCACCAATTCCAAGCAGCACGATGGCTGTTGAGCCTGCATTTTTGGCAGCGGTGGGGAAGATGAAAACTCCCGCCCAACCAAGGGCAATATACAAACCGCCGGTAATACGACGAGCACCCCAACCAAACTTGAAAACCATTCCGATGATTGCGACTGCCCATACGAAGCAGAGGAAGGGGATTCCCCATGAGTGCGGAAGAGCAAGTAGGCAAAGTGGAGTGTACGTACCAGCAATCAAGATGAAAATCATGGAGTGGTCGAGTTTTTGCATGATTTTTTGCACATGTGGTGCACGAGTAAAGAGGTGGTACGAAGCTGAGGTGGAGTAGAGCGCAAAGAGCGAGAACACATATATAGAGGTAGCTACTCGAGCAATTGCGCTTTCAGCGGCCAGTACGAGCAATGTTCCCGCCGGTATGGCCACTAAGGCTGCGATGCCGTGCACGCGTCCGCGCCACAGTGGGCGCCATTTGCCGTTGTAGTGCTGAAAAATAGGAGGGCTATTTTTCGATATGGGCATATTGACAGTGTGTCAGTTGAAAGTACATTTGTCTCACCCGTAGGGAAGAACTACGTAAGATTGAGGCATGCCTGACATCCTCTCGTCACTTCCCGTTGAGTATCTCTTCACTATTCATGCAACTCTCGCTGCTCCCATTCCCATTCCCGGTGGGCCGACAGGCACACGAGTCATCGTCAATGTGGCGGGCGGAACCTTTCGAGGTCCAAAAGCTTCTGGAACTGTCGGCATGGGCGGCGACTGGCTGAGCATGCGCACAACAGGCTCTGCGCATCTTGATGTGCGCTTACTTCTCATCACCGACGATGGCGTTGCTATTCACATGGCGTATGAAGGAATCATGGCGCCAAGCGACACTGGTGTGCGCATTATTACCGCACCGCTTTTCCAAACAGGTGACGATCGCTATGCGTGGCTCAACGATGTGCAGGCGGTTGCTATTGGTCAACCATCTAAAGATGCAGTTGACTACGACGTGTATCGCGTTTTATAAACGTCGTTCACGAGCTGCAGGCATCCAGTTTGGTCCTGCAGTTTCATTGATGCGCTCAACAAAGCGCGCACCTACTGGTTCAATGATCTCAAGAAATGTGCGAGTGTTGTTTTCGCCAAATGTTTTCCATTGCCGTATGCAGAGTTCGTTTGTTTGCACTTCTAACTCTTGACGAAACGCAATACCTTTGGCATTGATTGCCCCATCAGTGACAAAACCACGTGCACTGAGATTTTCGAGTGCAACCGTAATGAGGGCGTCGTTTGCGCCTCTGCTGCGCGGGATCCATTCTTTCGGGTAGCCCATCCATGCATCATGTAAAAGCCCAGCTTCTACTGCATCAATTTCATGTGTAACTAATTGCGCCCAGTGTGTATCGCCTCGCCACTCACGTAGTGCATTCACTGCTAGCCACGCCGATACCACGGGGTCAGATGGTCGTGCCCATGCTTTGTGAGCGGCAAACAACACGCGTCCTTCTTGTGGAAGCGCATCGACCGTTCGCCAGAGTTCTGAGGCAAGGTTCCCTAACGGTTCACATATTTCTGGAGTGATCTCATAGAGGCCTTCGCGAACAGATGCATTGCGAGCATTGGAAATTTGCTCCCAGGTGGCATGTGGGGAAGCGAGGTCGAGAGAGAAATGAATGAGGTGGCGGGAAATGGAATAAAAAGCGCTGTGCACTGCATCGATGCCAGCTGCAGCAAGAGGTGCGGCTCGGTTTGCAATGTAATGCCCTATGCCGTCTTGAATTCCGAAAGCTTTATGCCGTGCTTCAGCGCGTGGGTCCCAAAAAATCCAACCAATGAGTTGATGCGATGCAAACGCACTGCGCTGTGTGAGATTGAGCCACTCAGCGTTTTCAGAGATCATGACAGGTAATGGTTAAGACAACTTGAGGAGCGATGCAATGGCACGCTCTGGGCCGGAATCGGCGGGGATCTCGATGCCTTCAAGCCTGCTGATGTAGGTAATTGACACTTCGCCAGCACCTACTGCACCACCGTCGGTATGAATGGGCAAAGTGAGTTCATCGCCCCACGCCATACGCACATAATAGGAATCGCTGTGGCCTTCTTTTTGTTCCATGGTTGCAGTGGCCATTGCTCGTGGGGGGTCACTGCCCACCACGGTGCGACGCCAACTTTTGATTTCCGAAACGGGCAAGTTGGGAACGTTGACGTTCACCACAACAGGTTCAGATGGTGGGTGCGCAATGAGACCTTCAACAACAACGTCGGCAACTGCCGCTGCTGATTCCCACAGCTGACCTTTCACCATGTCGTCCCAGCCCTGGCCTTCAACACCCATGCCATTTACTGCCTGGCTAATGGCAACACCACTAATGCCTCCGTTGCGCGCAGTGAGAGCAGCACCAATTGTTCCTGAGTGATACACACTGCGCCCAACATTTGCACCTGGGTTAATGCCAGCAACAACAAGATCAAACGGTGCACCAAAAAGACCGAGGCGCGCAAACATCACACACAAAGCCGGCGGGCCACTTAATGCCCACGACTCTTTCATTCCTTCGATGTGTGCTTTGTGCACTTCTGGTTGCATGACGTGTAATGCCCCAACAGCAGAACTTGCGCCTGAGTATTCACGATCGGGTGCAACCACGACAACTTCACCGTGGCGGTTCATCGCACGGGCAAGGACATGAAGCCCTACTGAATCAATACCGTCGTCGTTGGTTACTAAAATGCGCATGCTCCTTTTTAGCCTATGGACATTGAGTTTCACGCAATGGAAAGATGAATATTGAGTGTCATAGAAAATGGGACGGAAAAGAAGCCCCGACTAAGGTTGCATTGTGGCTGCAGCAAAAAAAGTAAAAAAAGTAGTGGCAAAGAAGGCGCCGGCAAAAACTGCAGAACGCCAAAAGCCAGGCCCGAAAAAGCAGCCAGTCAACCATGCGCCAGCAATTCAACAACGTGAACGCAAAGCTGCGTTGGGGCGCGTGAGCCAAGAGCAGGCAAAAACTCTCATTCTCGATACCGCAATCGCAATGCTTCGCGAACGGCCAGTTTCAGAAGTTTCTAGTCGTGAAATTGCCCACGAATCGGGGCTCAACCACAGCTACATCGCTCGGTACTTCGGCAGTAACCACGAAATGCTTTTTTGCGTCGTGGAAATCATGACCGAACGTATCAAAAAGTATCGCGAAACTGGCGATATTGCTGGGCTTGTAAAAGACCCCAATGCAAATTTACGCTTTAAGTTAATGGAGTATCTACTAGCTGAAGGCTTTCCTGCCGAACGTTTCGCCGTGCTCGCTCTAGAGCAACGAACAAACACGGAAGCATTTTTTGCTGATTCATTCCAACTCGAGAAACGAGCAGCTCGTGTGTATCGTGCGAAAATTGGCATGTTGTTTATCCTCGCCGACGAAAAACTGTTGGCTGCTTCTCTGATCGATAAAAGCACTCGCACAGACATCATCAACCTCTTTCTCCATGAACTTGGCGACGCCAAGAAAAATGCTGAGAAATTGGGCTGGCAGTAAAAGTGTCTCAAGAAAGCATTTCCCAGTCTGAAACGGGAAGTTCGCAAGTGGCAAGTAATGAATGTGCGTTGTGTGGCTCGCCGTATGGCAAGGAATGGAGCACCCCAGATGGGAAAGCTCTTTTATGCCCAACATGTGCAACTTTGAACGGAATCGGTTGCCCGTAAAACATCACTCGCCAGTGTTCTAATATTGGTGCATGGGAACACTCGACGGAAAAGTCATCGTTATTACTGGGGCAGCACGCGGACAAGGCGAAGCGGAAGCAGAATTAGCCGCCCAAGCTGGTGCGAAAGTTGTTGTCACCGACATTATTGATGGTGAGAGTGTTGCAACAAAAGTAAATGGTCTTTTCATTCAACACGATGTCACTTCATCTGAACAGTGGGGCAAAGTTGTTCAACAAACATTGGCTCAATACGGTCGCATCGATGGGCTCGTGAACAATGCCGGCATTTGGAAACCAGGTGGTGTCACACAAGCAACTGAAGCAGAGTTCCGTCAAATTATTGATGTGAACCAGGTGGGCGTTTTTCTTGGTATGCAAGCAGTATCGGCAACAATGATTGCCCAAAAGTCAGGCTCCATTGTGAACATCTCTTCCGTTGCAGGAATGCGTGGCTTGCGTGCCATTGCTTATGCAGCAAGTAAATGGGCGGTTCATGGCATGACCAAAACTGCTGCTCGTGAACTTGGCGCTCACAACGTGCGCGTGAACTCGGTGCACCCTGGCTTTATTGAAACCGACATGTTGCCACAAGGTATTGAAGCGATCATCGAAAATCAAGTGCCCATGCAACGCACAGCCGATGCAAAAGAAGTGGGCGAAGTAGTGATGTTCTTGCTTGGCGAGGCTGCGTCATACGTGAACGGTGCCGAAATTATTGTTGACGGCGGGTTTATTGCTTAGGAACTTTTAGTTCCAGCCGTGTCCGCTGATGTGCGGGCGCGGCCCTTCTTCTATTGTTTGGCCAGGGGGAATTACCAATGGCAACACTGTTAGCTTGCGTCACCATTAAAGAAGGCTGCGAAGCACGCTTCGAAGAAGTTGCGCGCCAGATGTATGAGCGCACACATGCCGATGAAGAAGATGTACGGCGTTATGAGTATTGGCGAGGTGCCGAGCCGCGGACGTATTACTGCCTTGAGTCGTATGCCGATGTGGTGGGTTTCTTAAAGCATCAATCGAGTGCACACCACCATCATTTTGGGCCCGATTTCCGTGACCTCATTGAAGGCATCAAGATGGAATGGGTAGACCCCATTGGCCAGGCTTCGCCGTTGGCGCCCACAAACAATCAGGAATTGCCCGTTGATGCAACGGAGCAGATGAAAACCTTGTATCCGCGTTTCGCCAACATTTACGCCTCGTGGTGGGAAAGCGTGCGCTGACCTCAACTGGGCGTCCTTTTTTGGCTATCGCTAAACTTCCTTCACCTTCAATGAACACCTAGTGCAAGAGAGATCACCTCGCATGGAATTCAATTATCCTCCCGCAGCCGATGCCTATCGCAAAAAAGTGTGCGCTTTCTTAGACAAGAACCTGCCTGCTGGCTGGAAGGGAATTGGCGCTCTCAACAGAGAAGAAGCTGCAGCCTTTACCGACACATGGCGCGAAACATTGCGCGACAATGGTTTCTTGGCGGTGAACTGGCCAAAAGAATACGGCGGTCAGGGGCTCACCTCTATTGAGGCAGCAGTCATTTCGGAAGAGTTTGCACGCGTTGGCGTGCCCACCGTTGGCCCGAACGACATGTTTGGTATCAGCATGTTGGGCAACACGCT
>JANRCO010000089.1 GCA_030726975.1 Ilumatobacteraceae bacterium
TGAGGTCATGAGCACAGCCGCACACTGCCCTACCTCGCCTTGCAGTTGATCGGTGGGTAAAAACCCTTCATAGGTGACATTGGCCGTGGGGTATGCCCGCCGCGCTTCTTCCCAACACCAAGTGTCTTGCATGAGCCCCCACACCTTCACATGCCGCTTCGTCACCGACGCAATGTGAAAGAGGTCCAATATTCCTTTTTCTGGCGACACGCGCCCAATGAAACCCAAAGGAGCATTGTCGGCCACCTGTTGTACGAAGTCATAACGCTCCACGGCAACACCACTGCCAATAATGCGTGCTTGGTGACCCAACGCAAATGTCTCGGCTTGCGCCTTGCTATGCATGGCCACTGAGAAAGGCGCGTTGAGTAGGCGTTCTTCGATGGCGTCATCCATTGCATCGGTAATAGATGCCATCGACACTAAATGTGCAATAGGAACATGGAACGTATTGCTGATGTACAGCGGCAACCAATCGTAAGCAAGATTCACAATGACATCGAAGCGATGTTGTTGTTCACGGGCAAAGGCCCACATATTTGCCAGCACCGAATGTGGTGGAATGCAAATTGCTTCACTGCGTTGCGCGAGATGACCAAGAGGTTGCAGTGTCCCTGCAATGTGATGTGTGTGTTGCCCCACATGCAATGAATTTTCTGGCGCCATCACTTCAACACGATGACCGCGATCACTTAAACCCAGAACCAAGTTGTGCAATGTAAGTTCAACTCCGCCACCAATGCCAGAGCCCAAAGGACCAACGGGCGTCGAGCCAATGAGAATACGCAACGCGGTCATGTTGAGTACCCCACATCCATTAAGCACAGCCCTTGCGGAGGTGCAATATGAGGCGTATTTAAACGGCTCATTGCGCGCAAAACACCCGACATCTCGCCGGCTTTACGGCGACCCAGACCAACATCAACAAGAGTGCCAACAATGGAACGCACCATCTGATGACAAAAAGCATTTGCGCGAATATCGAATGTGAGAATTCCATTTCCAGCGTCGTGCCACTGCGCACGATGCACACGGCGCATCATTGAAGGGCCCTCAGTATTGCGGTTCACACCCGACTGTTGTGGCTGTCGACAGAACGAAGAAAAATCGTGCAGACCAATAAGTGAATCTGTCGCTAATTGCATGAGAGGTAGAGAAAGCGGCCGACGAATATGCCAACTTGTTGCAGCGAGAAATGGATTGTTGACCGGTGCATTCAAAACGGTGTAGCGATACTCACGCCATAAGGCCGAATGTCGCGCATCAAAATCTTGCGAGACCCATTCACACTCACGAATCACAATGTCGGGGTCGAGTAACGAGTTCATACTAAAAACAACGCGGTCAAGATCTGTTGTGTCGGCAAGATCGACATGTACCACTTGACCCCA
Organism: Ilumatobacteraceae bacterium; assembly: GCA_030726975.1. GTDB lineage: Bacteria > Actinomycetota > Acidimicrobiia > Acidimicrobiales > Ilumatobacteraceae > F1-20-MAGs119. The sequence goes on from JANRCO010000089.1 coordinate 1,392, forward strand.
CGCATGTACGCCAGCGTCGGTTCGTCCAGCACCAAGCACCGCAACTGGGCTGCCGGTGATCTGCTCAATGGTGTCATTCAAAGTTTGAGCAACGGTGACTGTGCCAGGGGTGAGTGCAAACCCGTGGAAAGTGGCTCCGTTGTACGCAACTATCAAACGAGCCCGCCGTAAGGCGGGCTCAGTGTTTGTATTCATGATTGTTTGTTTGAACCGAAACGGTTATTTATGCATTACACAAGTTCAATGCGCGCCATTGGAGCATTGTCACCGTGACGCTCACCCAGCTTCAAAATACGTGTGTAGCCACCATTGCGCTGTGTGTAACGAGGAGCGACTTCATTCACCAACTTGTTGGTCATTTCTTTGTCACCGAGGTAACCCTGAATTTGACGAATGCGGTGAACACGCATTGGTGATTCTTCTTGAGCCTTTTTTGCTTTGGTGATGAGCTTCTCAGCGATAGGGCGCAATGCCTTAGCTTTAGCTTCTGTAGTAACAATGCCCTCTGCTGCAAAAAGCGATGCAGCAAGGTTTGCCAAAAGAAGGCGCTGATGAGCTGCGCTGCCGCCGAAGCGCTTTGAACGACGTGGTGTTGCTGGCATGACTAGTCCTTTAGTACCGAATGATTGTTAATGGAAACGTTGCGCTTATGGGCGCAACGTCAACCCGCGCTCGTCGAGCTTGGCGATTACTTCGTCAAGGCTCTTTTGCCCAAAGTTGGTGATATTCAAAAGATCGTCGTAGCTCTTCATGAGCAGCTCGCCGATGGTGTTGACCTGTGCACGCTTCAAGCAGTTGCGTGGACGCTCTGAGAGATCGAGGTCTTCAATTGCAAGATCGAGGTCTGGCGAGCCGATGTTGTGGCCAATGACTTCACCGAGTTCAAGCCCCTGTGGCTCATCGGACAAGCTGGCAACAAGGTCAACAAGTGCACGCAAGGTTGCACCAGCAGAAGACAATGCTTCACGTGGCTCAATGCTGCCGTCAGTTTCAATGTCGAGAACAAGGCGCTCGTAGTTTGTTGACTGCTCTACGCGCGTTGGCTCGATGTCGAACATGACACGACGTACTGGCGAGAAAATGGCGTCGATAGGAACAACACCAATGACGCGGTTCTCTGAATCGCGGTCGCTGGAAACATAACCACGACCACGCTCCACGGTGAGGTCGACAGTGAGTTGTGCTTTTCCGTTGAGCGAAGCAATGTGAACGTCTTTGTTCAAGATTTCAATACCAGTTGGCAAAACAATGTCGCCCGACTTCACTTCAGCTGGGCCTTTGACATCGAGGCGCAAAACAACTGGCTCGTCACTTTCAGACACCACAACGATGTCTTTCAAGTTCAAGATGATTTCTGTTACATCTTCAGCAATGCCTTCGATGGTGTCGAACTCGTGAAGAGCCGCTTCGAAACGCACCGTAGTAATGGCAGCACCTGGGATGGACGACAAAAGCGTACGACGAAGTGAGTTGCCGATGGTATGACCGAAGCCTGGCTCGAGTGGACCCACAGCAAAACGCTGGCGGTTGTTCTCGGGTTCTCCGATTGCTTCGATTGTTGGACGTTGGATGACGAGCATGATGCTCTCCTTCAATTACTGAGATTTATTTCGAGTACAACTCAACGATGAGTTGTTCGCGGACGGGTACATCGATGTGTTCGCGTTGTGGCAGGTCGCGCACAGTTACTTGCTTGCCACCATCGCCAGTTTCCAACCAACCAATAACTGACCTGTCAAGGACGTCGAGGTTGTGCTGAATAACAATCATGTTGCGAGCTTTTTCACTGAGGCTAATAACCATGCCTCTTTTTACTGTGAATGACGCAATGTCGACCCGCTTGCCATTGACGTTAATGAGTCCGTGGTTCACGAATTGACGTGCTTGCGGGCGGGTGCTTGCCCAACCTGCGCGGTACACAATGTTGTCGAGGCGCTGTTCGAGCAGACGCAAAAGGTTTTCACCAGTTGGTCCGGCAAGACGGTTGGCCTCTTCATAGGTTTTGCGGAATTGACGCTCAAGCAAGCCATAGATGTACTTAGCTTTTTGCTTCTCTTGCAACTGAGCTAAGTATTCGCTGCCTGCACCACGACGACGGGTGCGGCCGTGCTGGCCTGGTGGGAAAGGACGACGCTCGAGCGCCTTGCTTCCCTTTTCATTTTCGAAAATGTTGACATTGAGGCGGCGCGAAATGCGCACCTTTGGTCCGGTGTAGCGAGCCATGAGTTATGCCCTCCGACGCTTTGGCTGACGGCATCCATTGTGTGGAACCGGGGTGACATCTTTAATTCCTGAAACTTCGATACCGAGGTTCTGAATGGAACGCAACGCAGTGTCGCGACCAGAACCTGGACCTTTTACATGTACTTCAGCGCGACGAAGACCGTGCTCCATCGCAGCCTTACCAGCTTTTTCTGCAGCCATTTGTGCAGCGAAAGGAGTGGACTTACGTGAACCTTTAAAACCAACTGCACCAGACGATGCCCATGAAATAACATTGCCCTGCGTGTCGGTGATTGACACGATGGTGTTGTTGAAAGAACTCTTAATGTGAACAACGCCGGTTGAGACGTTTTTGCGTTCGCGCTTACGTGGACGACGTCCACCTGCTGCTGGCTTAGCCATTACTTCCTCGCTGCCTTTTTCTTATTGGCGACTGTTTTCTTAGGACCTTTACGTGTGCGCGCATTGGTGTGTGTGCGCTGACCATGTACAGGCAGACCTTTACGATGGCGAATACCTTGATAGCTACCGATTTCGATTTTGCGCTTGATGTCTTGTTGCACATCACGACGAAGGTCGCCTTCTACAACTAACTTTGCATCGATAAAACCACGAATACGGTTGACTTCTTCCTCGGTGAGGTCACGAACACGTGTGTTGTGATTGAGGTCAAGTTCTTTGCACATCTTGAGCGCGGTTGAACGACCAACGCCAAAGATATAGGTGAGTGCAATCTCCAACCGCTTCTCGCGCGGGATGTCGACGCCTGAAATACGAGCCATCATTTTTCCTTTTGAATTGCCTGGGGTCAGCCCTGGCGCTGCTTGTGTCGCGGATTTTCGCAAATGACCATCACGTTGCCGTGGCGACGGATGACTTTGCATTTTTCACAAATTTTTTTAACGCTTGGACGGACCTTCATGGCCTTCTCACTTAAATCGGTAGGTGATACGACCACGGGTGAGGTCGTAGGGGGTGAGCTCTACTTGCACTTTGTCGCCAGGAAGAATTCGGATGTAATGCATGCGCATTTTTCCAGAGATATGCGCGAGGACTTGGTGACCGTTTTCGAGCTCAACACGAAACATCGCATTGGGTAACGACTCGGTGATAGTGCCCTCGAGCACGATCGCATCTTCCTTTGCTTTTGCCAGAAGAGACTCCTTAAGACGGACAGAATTATGAACTGACGGATGAATATTGAGACTTGCGGTGCCGCCCACCAACCATGACGGCTAATAGGTGCGAAGTGAAATGCTATCGGTAGGCATGAAAAACGCCAATGGCCTTGGCAGATTTGCTACGGTTCCGCCCAAATTATCTTTGGCACGGTTACGAGCCTCCCCCGGCCCGGTCGATGACCTCGGTAATACGGTCAAAGACCTCGTCTTGGCTGCCTACCCCGTCGACCTCGTGCAGCCGCTGGGTTTGGCCGTAGAAAGAGATCAAAGGAGCCGTTTGACTCTCGTAGAGGTCGAGGCGGAGATTGATGGCATCAGGGGTGTCGTCGTCTCGCAAGACCACGTCACCTCCACAGGTGTCACAGCTCCACGGCGAGCGCACGACCCCAGTTGCGGTGTAGTTGGCGCCACAGTCGCGGCACACGCGCCGCGCCGAGAGGCGACTCAGCACCAGGTCTCGAGGCACCACTAAATCAACTACACCTAACAGCGGAAGATCTTGGGCAATGAGGTCGAGGGCTTCTGCTTGCACCACTGTTCGCGGGAACCCGTCCAAAATGTATCCACGTTGCTGCGTATCGGCTTTTTTTAACCGTTCGCGCACCACTTCAATAATGAGTTCATCACTCACTAAGCCGCCGCCACCAATAATTTTTTCGACGCTACGACCAAGAGCAGAATCTTCACGCACTGCTGCGCGCAACATGTCGCCCGTAGAAATATGTGGCACAACATAGTGGCGTGACAAACGCAAACACTGTGTACCTTTACCTGCGCCTTGACGACCAAGTAAGACGATGCGGGTGCCGCTACTCATGAGCTTGCGAGGTCTCCTGCAGAAGCCCTTTTAGTAATGCCGCAGCACTACTTCAAGAAACCCTCGTAATTGCGCAGCATCAATTGACTGTCGATTTGACGCATCAATTCAAGCGCCACGCCCACTGCAATGAGTACGGTTGTGCCCGCAAATGGGAACGACTGCACGTCGCCAATCCACAAAATGATGTACGGGAGAATTGCAATAAATGCAACGAAAAGTGCACCTGGCAAGGTGATTCGGTTTACCGTTTTTGCAAAGAACCGTTCTGTTTGTGGTCCGGGTCGAATACCAGGAATGAACCCACCTTGACGGCGCAACTGATCGGCCTGACGAATGGGGTCAAATGCAATGGAGTTATAGAAATAGGCGAAAGCCACAATGAATCCGAAGAACACTGTGATGTACAACATGTTCTGGCTATTGACAAGATAGTCATTAACGAATTTGGCAATGCTTCCACGCCAACCTTCGGCACTTCCCAACATGTTTGAAAAGAGAACAGGGAGCAACAAAATAGAAGAAGCGAAGATAATAGGAACTACACCAGCTTGGTTGACCTTCAGTGGGATGTAGGTGCTTTGTCCGCCATACATACGCCTGCCGACTACTCGCTTTGCGAACTGCACTGGTATGCGTCGTTGTCCTAGCTCTACTCGCACGACCGCAGCAAGAATTCCCATTGAAGCAATCACGAGGATTGCGAACACAATAAATTTCTTACTCTGCAAAAGGGAGTAATAGCTGTACGGCAAACCGCTCACGATGGAGGCAAAAATGACCATCGACATTCCGTTCCCAATACCGCGCTGGCTGATGAGCTCGCCGAGCCACATGAGAAATGCGGTTCCTGCAACAAGCGAAGGAATCACCAAGAGCGCACGCGGCATGAAGGGATCAAGCAGAACAACATCAGGGGCTTGCGTTGCAGCGCCAAAGAACGCTGAACCGCGACCTTGTCCGAAAATGAATGTCAGGCCGGCACCTTGCAATGTTGCGATGCCAATGGCTACGTAACGGGTCCACTGCGTAATTTTGCGTTGCCCGGTTGCACCTTCTTGTTGCCATTCTTCAAGTTTGGGAATGACTACTTGCAACACTTGCATAATGATGCTGGCAGTGATGTAAGGCATGATCCCCAACGCAAAGATCGAGAACGACCCAAAAGCGCCACCCGAGAACAAGTTCAAAAAGCCGAGGGCTCCTTGTGAGTCGGCAGCTTCACGCAGTTGCCGAACAGCACCTGAATCGACACCGGGAGCTCGCAGCGCAACACCGAATCGGTACACCATCACAATAAAAAGTGTGAAGATGATTTTATTGCGCAGGTCAGCGACCTTGAAGATGTTCTTCAGGTTCGACAGCACGGATGCTCCTTTAAGCCTTGTTGAAAGATGATAACGAAGAAACTTTTAACGGTTAGTGAATTGGTTGCCCTTGGCAGGCGGACGTACACCTTTGTACGACGGTGGCAAAATAGTGACAGTTCCACCGGCGGCAACAATTGCTGCCTCTGCTGCTTTAGAAACAGCGTGAGCATGAACGTTGACCGCACGCGTGATTTGACCACGAGCAAGAATCTTCACTGCTTGGCCTTTATGCGCTGCACCACCAGCCACCATGATTGCTGGGGTGACTTCGGTTTCGGTGAGTTCATTCAGAGCATCAAGATTCACTGCGTAATATTCCACGCGGAAAGGGTTATTAAAGCCCTTCAACTTTGGTACGCGTTGCTTCAAAGGCATTTGTCCACCTTCGAAACCACGAGCAACCGTGTTACGTGCATATTGACCCTTGGTACCACGGCCGGCAGTTTTACCGCCACGACCACCAATACCGCGAGCTACACGCTTGCGACGTTTGTTTGACCCTGGGGCCGGAGCGAGTTCATCGACGCGCATGACTTAGTTCTCCTTCACTTCAATGAGGTGTGGAACACGTGCGATCATGCCACGAATTTCGGGGCGATCAGGCAAGGTATTGGTGTTGCCAATACGACCAAGCCCAAGCGCACGCAAAGTGCCCACGGTCTTCGGCTTTGCTCCAATTTTGGAACGAATTTGTGTGACGGTAATTGTTTTTTCGGACATGACTAGTGAGCCCCTCCTGATGCACGACGCTCGTTATAAGCGCGCAACATTCCCTTTGGAACAAAATCTTCTGCAAGAAGTCCGCGACGTGCAGCAATAACATCGGGGCGTTGCAAAGCTTGCAAACCCTGAATGGTGGCGCGAGCAACGTTGATTGCATTGGCTGAGCCCAACGACTTTGCGAGTACGTCGTGAATGCCTGCTTCTTCCAAAATAATACGAGCAGCACCACCGGCAATAACTCCGGTACCAGGTGTTGCTGGCTTCAAAAGAACACGACCTGCACCCATCACGCCAATCACTGAGTGAGTGATGGTGGAACCGGCAAGAGCAACATCGAAAAGATTCTTCTTTGCTTCTTCAGTTCCTTTTTGAATAGCAAGTGGAACTTCTTTTGCTTTTCCATAGCCAAGACCGACACGGCCATTGCCATCGCCCACTACAACAAGTGCAGTGAAGGAGAAGCGGCGTCCGCCCTTAACAACCTTTGCAACACGGTTGATGGTGATGACGCGTGATTCACGCAACCCACCTGGTTCAACAGCTGCTGGTGCATTGTTGTTGGAATTGTTATATGTGACATTGCTCATTAGAACTCCAACCCTGCTGCGCGGGCTGCTTCAGCAACCGCTGCGACTCGTCCGTGATACTTGTAACCACCACGGTCATAAACAACTTTGCTGACACCAGCTGCTTTTGCGCGCTCAGCCACTACCTGGCCAACGCGGGTTGCTGCACTGACATTGGAGCCAGTTTCTGAGCCACGAACTGATGGTTCAGTTGTTGATGCCGAAGCAACGGTACGACCAAGATCGTCGTCGATGAGTTGCACCGTAATATTTTTGTTGCTGCGATGAACAGCCAAGCGAGGACGCTCGGCAGTTCCGTAGACCTTTTTGCGTACGCGACGGTGACGACGCAGGCGTGATTCGCGGCGCTGTTGTCCAACGTTTCCCATAATGCGGTCTCCTTACTTCTTTCCGGCTTTGCCAGCTTTGCGGATGACCCGCTCGCCGACATAACGAACGCCCTTGCCTTTGTACGGCTCGGGCTTGCGAATGGAACGGATGTTGGCAGCAACTTGGCCGACAACTTCTTTGTTAATGCCTTTCACGATGACTCGTGTTGGCACTGGTACTTCAAAAGTGATTCCTTCAGGAGCATCGATCAGAACGGGGTGAGAAAAACCAAGTGCAAGACGCAACTTGTTTGCTCCTTGTGGTTCTGCGCGGTAACCCACGCCCACAATTTCCAATTCTTTGACGAAACCTGTTGTGACACCTTCAACCATGTTGGCTACAAGCGTGCGAGTGAGGCCATGGAGTGCACGATTATCGCGCTCGTCGTTCGGACGCTCGACAAAAATGGTGGACTCTTCTTTACGCACGATGATGTCGCCAGGAATAGGTCGCGAGAGTGTTCCCTTTGAACCTTTTACTGTGACATTGCCTTGCGCAATGGTGACTTCGACACCACTTGGAATGGTGATGGGAGATTTACCGATACGTGACATGATGAGTCTCCTTAATCACCAAACGAAGCAGAGCACTTCGCCGCCCACTTTGCGCTTACGCGCTTCGCGGTCGGTCATGAGCCCTTGACTGGTGGACAGGACAGCAACGCCAAGGCCACCCAAAACACGGGGAACCGAAGTGGCATTACGATAAACACGAAGACCAGGAGTCGACACGCGCTTCAAACCAGAAATGGTGCGATGGCGGTCGTCTGAGTACTTCAAGATAACGGTGAGTTCTTCGCCTGGGCCTTTGCGAGCAGGTGCGATCGAGAAACTCTCGATGTACCCCTCTTTTTTCAGCACTTCAGCAAGAGCACGCTTTTGTTTCGAAGACGGCATGATCACTTCATCGTGCATTGCCGTATTGGCATTGCGGATGCGGGTAAGCATGTCGGCGATTGGGTCAGTCATCATAGTGTTACCTCACCAACTCGCCTTCGTTACACCTGGTACTTCACCTGCATGAACAAGTTCACGCAAGCAGAGACGGCATAAACCGAACTTCCGGAATACTGCACGAGCACGACCACAACGCTTGCAGCGTGTGTAGCCCCGTACTTTGTACTTGGGCTTGGCGTTTGCCTTATTGATCAATGATTTTTTTGCCATTGTTGTATTTGCCCTCTAATTACTTCTTGCCCTTGCCGGGGCCACCAGGACCACGACGACGAACGACTTTTTTAGGCTTAGGACCAGCGTCCTTGCCACGCTTGAACGGAAACCCGAATGCATCGAGTAGTGCTTTGCCCTCATCATCAGATGTGGCGGTGGTGACAATCGTGATGTCCATTCCGTGTGGAGCATCGATCTTGTCGTATTCGATTTCGGGGAACATGATTTGTTCAGCGAGACCAAAGGTGTAGTTGCCGCGGCCATCCCACGAGTGAGCTGGGAGTCCGCGGAAGTCGCGGATACGAGGAATTGCGACCGACACGAGACGGTCGAAGAACTCCCACATACGATCGCCACGGAGTGTGACCTTGCAACCAATGGCTTGATCTTCACGCAACTTGAATTGCGCGATGGAGATTTTTGACTTGGTCACGATTGGCTTTTGTCCGCTGATTTTTGTGAGGTCTGCAACAGCGCCTTCAAGCAACGAAGGTTGCTGCGTCGCACGACCAACACCCATGTTGATGACGATCTTCTCGAGCGTTGGAACTTGCATCACATTTTTAATGTCGAGCTGAGTTTGCAAAGCTGATTTGATTTCGCCCTGGTACTTCAACTTCAAACGGGGGGACGTAGATGTAGTCATCAGATCTCCTCACCAGTTGACTTTGCGATACGCACTTTGGTGCCATCGGCTTTGATTTTGTAACCCACACGAGTTGGCTTGCCTTTATGTACAAGCATCACGTTTGAAGCGTCGACAGGAACTTCCTTGTCGATGATTCCACCCTGCTGATTTGCAGCACGAGCTTTTGTGTGACGCTTGGCGATATTGAGACCACCAATGAGCACCTTGTTCAACTTAGGAAGAACAGCCTGGATTTCTCCTTGTTCACCTTTGTTTTTGCCAGCGATGACAACGATGGTGTCGCCTTTTTTCAGTTTCATTTAGAGCACCTCCGGTGCCAGGGAAACGATACGCATGAATTTCTTATCGCGAAGCTCACGACCAACAGGGCCAAAAATACGTGTGCCACGTGGTGTGAGATCTTCTTTAATAAGCACTGCAGCGTTTTCGTCGAAACGAATGTAACTGCCGTCTGGACGGCGCTTTTCTTTTTTCGTGCGTACTACTACGCAACGAACTACTTCACCTTTTTTGACGCCAGCACCAGGGATGGCATCTTTAACGGTTCCGATGAATACGTCACCAATAGATGCGTAGCGGCGACGTGTGCCACCGAGCACTTTGATAACGAGAACTTCACGTGCGCCACTGTTGTCGGCAACACGAAGTCGAGACTCTTGCTGAATCACTTTGCACGCTCCAAAACTTCAATGACGCGCCAGCGCTTCTGCTTGGACAAAGGACGAATTTCCATGACACGAACACGGTCACCAATATTGACGTCATTGGTTTCATCGTGTGCATAGAGCTTCTTGGTGCGAAGTACGAACTTTGCGTACTTCGGGTGACGAACGCGTTCGATTACTGCAATGACTGCTGTCTTGTCCATTTTGTTGGACACGACAACGCCCTCGCGTACTTTGCGCGCGTTACGTTCTGCGACAGTTTCTACAGTCATAGTTTCCCTTACTTCCCTGCTCCGCTCGCGGCAGCAATTTCGCGCTGACGAATGAGCATGTTGAGTCGGGCGATGTGCCGGCGAACTTTACGAAGTTCGCTTGTTTTGTCGAGCTGGCCTGTGGCATGACGGAAACGCAAGTTGAGTGCCTCTTGTTTTGAAGCGCGCAACTCTTGCACCAATGTCGCAAGGTCGAGTTCGAGAAGGTCATTAATTTTATTTGCCATGATCAGATTGGCTCCTCACGCGTAATGATGCGTGCCTTGATGGGCAACTTCTGTACAGCACGCTCGAGTGCTTCACGAGCGGTTGTCTCTGATGGGTAAGACAATTCAAAAAGAACGCGACCAGGCTTCACAACAGCAACCCAAAATTCGGGGTTCCCTTTTCCTGAACCCATGCGAGTTTCCGCAGGCTTCTTCGTGACAGGCTTGTCAGGAAAAACGTTGATCCACACTTTGCCACCACGCTTGATGTGACGGGTCATGGCAATACGAGCAGCTTCAATTTGACGAGCGGTTAACCAACCTGGCTCGAGAGCTTGAATACCGTATTCGCCAAATGCGAGTTCGGTTGCACCCTTTGACATACCACCAGTGCGACCACGGTGGTGTTTGCGGTGTTTTACTTTACGAGGCATCAACATGGTGATCAGTCCTCCGCGCCGCGAAAGTGCGGTGTTTCGTGAGCTTCGGTGATACGACGCTCGATGTCTTCTTCTTCAGCAAGCAAACGTTCAAATTCTGGGTCTGCTTCTTTAATGAGTGGAGCAACTTCTGGCTCAAGAACATCAATGCTCTTTGGCCCAGCACTCGAAACTACTTTGCGACCAGCTTGCGACTGACCGGAAGTTTCACCGACTGCCATTGCTGCTTCACGAGTAATTTTGTCGTCGTTCTGGCTCTTGTAAGGAAGGATGTCGCCTTTGTAGAGCCACACCTTGATTCCAATACGACCAGATGATGTGCGAGCTTCGCGGAATCCGTAATCGATGTCGGCACGCAAGGTATGAAGTGGAACGCGACCTTCGCGGTACCACTCTGTGCGGCTCATTTCTGCGCCACCCAAACGACCTGAGCACTGAATACGAATGCCGAGGACACCATTTTTCTGTGCATTTTGCACGGCACGCTTCATGGCGCGTCGGAAAGCAATGCGGTTCACCAATTGGTCGGCAACACCTTGTGCAACAAGAGCAGCATCGAGTTCAGCTGTCTTAATCTCCACAATGTTGAGTTGCACTTTTTGGTTGCCGGTAATGCGCGTAAGACCTGTGCGCAGCTCATCGGCTTTTGCACCCTTACGACCAATGACGATGCCAGGACGTGCGGTGTGCACATCGATACGTAATTTGTCGCGGGTCCGCTCTACTTCAATGCGGCTTACTGCGCCGTCAGACAAAGCTCCCATAAGGTACTCACGAATTTTCCAGTCTTCGGTGAGATATTCCTTATATTCGCGCGTGCTGAACCAGCGGCTCTTCCAGTCGGTAGTAATACCGAGACGGAAGCCGTAGGGATTGACCTTCTGGCCCATCAGTTCTCCTCGTTCGTTTCTGGAGCGTCAGTTGACGTGTTGTCAGATTCTGTGGTTGCTGCAGCGCTTGCTGCAGCACGTTGCCGGCTGCGCTCTACGCGAGCACGACGTGCAGCGGTTGCTGGTGCCACTCCGCGACCAGCATTTTTTGCTTGCAAGACTGCAAGACGATCGTCACCAAGTTGAGCAACAACCACAGTGATGTGGCAGGTGCGCTTGTTGATACGACCAGCACGACCTTTTGCGCGAGGACGGAAACGCTTGAGCGTTGGTCCTTCATCGGCAAAACATGCCTTGATGTAAAGTGTTTCAGGGTCGAGTTGATCGTTGTTCTCTGCGTTAGCTACTGCAGATGCGAGCAACTTACGCACAACGTGTGCTGCTTCACGCGTAGTGAACTGCAAGATCTCGTCTGCTGATTGCACATCTTTTTCACGAATGAGATCGAGTACTGGGCGAACTTTTTTGGCCGACATGCGTACCCAGCGGGCAACAGCTTTCGTACCTGTTTTCTCGCCTGCTACGAACGAGAACTCATTGAGCTTTGGTCCGGTCATTACTTGCCCTTCACATTCTTTTCTTGGCCAGCGTGGAAACGGAAGGTACGTGTTGGCGCAAATTCACCAAGCTTGTGACCCACCATTGATTCGCTGATGTAGACAGGAACGTGCTTGCGTCCGTCGTGAACACCGATGGTGTGACCCACCATGTCGGGGATCACTGTGGAACGACGCGACCACGTTTTGATGATGCGGCGCTCTGTTTCAGAGTTCATTGCATCGACTTTCTTGAGCAAGTGCTCGTCGATGAATGGACCTTTTTTAAGACTGCGAGACATGGATTACCTCCGACCCTTGCCGGAACGACGCCGGCGAACAATGAGTTGCTGTGATGGCTTGTTCTTGTCGCGTGTACGACGCTCGGGCTTACCCCAAGGCGACACTGCAGGACGTCCACCAGAAGTTTTACCTTCACCACCACCAAGTGGGTGGTCGACTGGGTTCATGGCAACACCACGAGTTTGTGGCTTGACACCCTTCCAGCGGTTACGACCAGCCTTACCAATTTTGATGAGCTCGTGCTCAGAGTTGCCTACTTCGCCAACAGTGGCGCGGCAATCGATGAGTACTCGACGCATTTCAGTACTTGGCATACGCAAAGTGGCGAACTCGCCTTCCTTTGCAACAAGCTGAACTGCCATACCTGCAGAGCGTGCAATTTTGCCACCCTGGCCTGGGCGCAACTCAACGTTGTGCACCGTGGTACCAACAGGCATGTAACGCAACGGCATTGCGTTACCTGGCTTGATGTCTGCACCTTGACCTGAAGAAACGTGCTGGCCTACTTCGAGACCCTTAGGAGCCAAGATGTATGCCTTTTCACCGTCGGCGTAATGCAAAAGTGCAATACGGCACGTGCGGTTTGGATCGTATTCAATAGCAACAACTTTTGCAGTGATTGCATCTTTGTTGCGCTTGAAGTCGACAATACGGTATTGCTGCTTGTGGCCACCACCGCGGTGACGAGCAGTCTTGCGACCATAAGAGTTACGTCCACCAGTTCGTGGACTTGGAGCGAGAAGTGTCTTTTCAGGAGTGCTCTTTGTGATTTCTGCGAAATCAGAGACTGTCTGAAAGCGACGACCGGCGCTCGTTGGTTTACGTTTGCGAATTCCCATGACGTGGTTCCTTGGTTCCTAACGATCAGCTCTCGAACAACGGAATTTCGTTGCCGGCTACAAGCGTGACGACTGCGCGCTTTGAATCTTTACGTGCGCCAACGCGGTTGGTACCACGTGTGCGACGTACTTTGCCCTTACGGTTCATTGTGTTCACTTTTGCAACCTTGACGCCCCAGATGGCTTCAATTGCATCGTGAATTTCTGGCTTGCTTGCAGCTGGTGAAACTTCGAAGGTATACACACCACGTTCAATGAGGGCGTATGACTTTTCAGAAACAATCGGCTTCAAGATGATGTCGCGTGGATCTTTCATCACTGAGCTGCTTTCTCAACTGGAAGAGTGGCCTTCGAAAAGATGATCCACTCATTGCACAACACGTCGTACGCATTGAGCTCGTTCACTTGAATAACTTGTGCGTGAAACAAGTTGCGGAAGCTTTTTGCTACTGCAATATCTTTTGAATCAACCACAATAAGAACTGATGTTGTAATACCGAGTGCTTCCAACGTTGCAATTGCTTTTTTAGTGCTTGGCTCGGTGAAGCCCCATTCATCGACAACAAGAAGACGTTCTGTGTTGACGCGATCAGATAATGCTGACTTCAATGCAAGACGCACCATTTTTTTCGGTGTGCGCTGTGTGTATTTACGAGGCTTTGGCCCCAGTGCAATACCACCACCACTGAAGTGAGGTGAACGGGTTGAACCCTGACGAGCTCCACCGCCACCTTTTTGGTTTCCTGGCTTATGACCACCACCGGAAACTTCAGCACGAGTTTTCGTGCTTTGCGTACCTGCACGACGATGTGCAAGCTGCGCAGTGACAACTTGGTGCATCACAGGAACATTTGGTTGAACACCAAATGTAGAAGCATCAAGTTCGACTGTTCCTGAATCTTTACCTGAAGTGTTTTTAATAGTTATGGTTGTCATGACGTCACTTCGCCTTCACTGCGTTGCGCACAATGACAACGCCACCGTTTGGTCCGGGAACCGAACCCTTTACCAACAACAAACCACGCTCCATGTCGGCTTGGACAACTTCCAAGTTGAGAGTGGTGACTTGGTCGTGACCCATGTGACCAGCCATTTTCAAACCTTTGAAAACGCGACCAGGAAATGAGCATGAACCAATTGACCCTGGGGCACGGTGATGCTTGTGGTTACCATGGCTTGCGCCTTGGCCAGCGAAGTTGTGACGCTTCATACCACCGGCAAAACCTTTACCGCGGCTCACTGCAGTGACGTCGACGCGCTCGCCAACTGTCAATGTGTCGACGGCAATTTCTTGACCGACAATGAAGCCATCGATGGAGTCGAGTCGCAACTCAACTACACGACGACCCGGAGCAACACCAGCTGAAGCAAAATGCCCAGCTTCTGGTTTAGTTAATTTCTTTGCGTCCTTGGAGCCATAGGTAACTTGCACGGCGGTGTATCCGTCGCGCTCACCTGTTTTGACTTGGACAACGCGAGCAGGTTCGACACGAAGCACAGTGACGGGGATGACGCGCTGGTCATCTCCCCACACTTGTGTCATGCCGACCTTTTCGCCGACGATCGCTTTTTGTGCCATAACGGCAGCCCTCTTCGTTGTTGTATTAGTGGGTTGTTGTGTCTTCTAGTTGTCTATTCACGCAAATGCTCCGCGCGGCAGGCCGGCGGAGCACGTATTTCAGTTGTTGCTATGTGGTACCCGCCGGACGGGCGCACAC
>JANRCO010000090.1 GCA_030726975.1 Ilumatobacteraceae bacterium
CCGTATCCAGACTCTTCAGTGATTCCCGAAGCTCCTCTTTCCACTCCTTCACCCAGCCCTGTTTCCACCGATGAAGCATGGGCTTTAGCTACCCACCCAGACCGCCTCATTGGGATGCAAACCTCCCACAACTTCCGCGACCTTGGGGGTTACCCAACAGCCAATGGGCATATGAAGTGGGGCGTTCTCTATCGTGCCGACTCGATGCATCATTTGAACGACGCTGATCTGGCTCTCATTGGCACCCTCGGAATTCGCAATGTGGTCGACTTGCGATCAGCAGACGAATTGGAAAACCGCGGCAAATTTCCGGTCGACAAATATGAAGTGAATTTTTACAATCACTCCATTTTGGATCTCACGTGGTCGGAAGATGATGTGCCTGTAACCGATGATCCGATGGAATTTTTATTGTGGGCATATCCGGAAATGTTGGGCAACGGGTCGCCTCGTTTCGCAGATTCGGTGAACACATTGGCCAATGCCGATGGGCCAACTATTTTTCATTGCGCTGCTGGCAAAGACCGCACGGGTCTTTTAGCAATGATGGTTCTTGGGTCGCTTGGTTGCGACCACGAATACATCATTGCCGACTATGAACAAAGTGATGCTGCAATGGATCGGTTAGTCACCTGGGCCAAGAGCCATTCAAAAGAACTTGCCGATCGCATAGGTGTGACGCCGGCATCATTTCTTCGTGCCGATGGTCGAGCAATGCGCATCATCATTGATGGCCTTGTTGCTGAACATGGTTCGCTACGCAGCTACACCAAATCAATTGGTGTAAGTGAAGAAACCCTTGTGGAATTAGAGAAAAAACTCGTCCAATAGAGGTTTCTCGGCGCGGTATGTCCCGAAAAACGGGACATACCGCGCCGAGAACACTTCGGTTTAGCTCTCGGTAATGGTGACCGAGTTGATGATGACGTTGCGGCTCGGTACGCCACCCAAGGCGCCGCTGCCACTGCTTAAAGCAAGAATGTTTTTGACTACATCAAGCCCAGAAGTGACCTTTGCAAAATTGACGTAGGTGCCTTGGCCGTCGAGGGCTGAAGCTTTCGAACCAGCAACGAAGAACCATTGTCCACCTGCGCTGTTTGGTTCACCAGTGCGAGCCATTGCAAGATCGCCTTCAACGTACTTATATCCGTTGCCTTCGTCGGCAATGGTGTACCCAGGGTCGTCAGTATTGGTGAGACCGCCACCTTGAATGATGTCAATTGAAGTATCGGTGCGGAAAATAACGGTGCCGTCGTAGTACTTGTAGCGCGACAGGGTGACGAAGTTGTTCACCGTTTGTGGAGTCTTTGCCGTGTCGAGATCAACAACAATGCTTCCTTCAGTGGTGTCGAAGGTTGCTGTGTACTTCTTGGAAGCATCGATGCACATGGGAGGAGCTTTTTCGAATTTGGTGACACGTGCTTGTGAACCATCAACAGCTGGGCACTTGGTGTCGCCAGTGAGCGTGGCTCCCGGTGCGGTGACTACAGGGGCTGCTGGAGCCGTGGTGTCGGTGGGAGCGTCACTAGCGGTATCTGTCGTGGTGTTCAGAACGGTGTCGGCAGAGGACACCTCAGACGTGTCGTCGCCACTGGTCACATTGAAAACGAGGACCACAATCAAAACGAGTGCAACGAGGCTAATGACCTGTAGACCACGCTTTTTGGTCGTGGAGCGACGCTGTTGTGCAGCGAGCTCGGTGAGTCGCTGCTGGCGGTTCAATTTCTGGCGTTCTCTTTTTTCAGTACCCACAAGGTCGGTAGGTTAGTCGCACTCCGCTAACGTTTGACATCTGTGGGAATAGTCGTCCAAAAATATGGCGGAACTTCGGTCGCCGACCCTGAACGCATCAAGGCAGTAGCCGAGCATGTGGCCTTCACGCGTAGCCACGGCAACGATGTTGTGGTGGTGGTATCGGCTATGGGAAAAACCACCGACAACCTCATTTCATTGGCAAATCAGGTGTCTGGCACTCACCCTGGGCGTGAACTCGACATGCTTCTTACCACCGGAGAGCGCATTTCGATGGCATTGGTATGCATGGCCCTTGCCGATATTGGCATCGACGCAGTTTCTTTCACCGGGAGCCAAGTAGGAATCATTACCGACACGGTGCACACCAAAGCAAAAATTCTTGAGGTCAAGGGCGATCGTCTGCGTGAAGCACTCGCCGCTGGCAAAGTTGCAGTGGTTGCCGGTTTCCAAGGTATGAGCACCGATCGGGAAATCACCACTTTGGGTCGTGGTGGCAGCGACACCACAGCAGTTGCGCTTGCCGCTGCTGTGAATGCCGATGTGTGTGAAATTTACACCGACGTCACCGGTGTGTTCAGCGCCGACCCGCGCATTGTTCCTCAAGCTCGCAAATTACAGCGCCTCGATTTTGAAGAGATGCTGGAAATGGCTGGGGCGGGAAGCAAAGTGTTAGCGCTTCGCTCAGTTGAATTTGCTCGAAATCACAATGTCCCCTTACACGTGCGTTCAAGTTTTACTTGGGAACATGGTACGTGGGTGCTCGACATGAGCACCATTAATGCACAGCAGTCTTCAAAGGAGAATGCAATGGAAGACCCAATTATTTCCGGAGTAGTTCACGAAATAGGTGAAGCAAAAGTAACCGTGTTTGGTGTTGCCGATAAGCCAGGTATTTCTGCTGCTCTTTTTGAACCACTCGCCGAGGCAAATGTCAATGTTGACATGATTGTGCAAAACACATCGAAAGATGGCATTACCGATATTTCTTTCACTGTGCCCACAGCCGACCTCGCCGCTGCATTGAAAATTGTGAAAACAGTTGCCGGTGAGCTTGGTGCAGCAGGAGTAACACACGACGAAGCAGTGGCGAAAATTTCACTCGTTGGTGCAGGTATGAAAACCAGCCCAGGTGTGGCTGCAAAAATGTTCCGTGTACTTGCCGATGCCGGTGTGAACATTGAAATGATCTCTACAAGCACTATTCGTGTTTCAGTAGTGGTGGGTGCTGCAAATACGGAAAAGGCAATGCGCACATTGCACACAGCTTTTGGCCTCGACTCCGGCCAGGCGTACTCTGCCCCGTTGCCCGAACGTAAATAAGCAATACTTAACGTCATGGTTCGACGTCGTTCTCAACTCATCCCTTGGCGTGTAGCTGGCGGTGTCGCCGATGAACATGCAAACGCCGACCAAGTAGTGCGCGAAACTGGGTGGGTTTTTAACAATGAAACAGGCGCTGCATTAACTCTTGAAGACTTCGTCATGAGCGGTAATAAAGAAGTCAATGCGTATCTTCGCGTCTTTGGCATGAATGAAATGAACCTTGAAGAACTCTCAGTTCTTGAAATTGGTTCTGGGATTGGGCGCATGACCTCGCGACTCACACGTCGTTTCGGAACTGTGATTGCCGCCGATGTTGATGCAACATTCTTAGAGCGCTGTCGCGAGACGGTTGCCAAACACGGTGTCATTAACCGCTTGCGCACTGCTCATGTCACTGATGGGCACACAGTGCCGATGGCCGACCAATCTGTTGACGCAGTTTTTTCCTACATCACCTTGCAGCACTGCTCCAATGCTGATGCCCTCGCGTTGACGACGGAATCGTTACGCGTAACAAAACCTCACGGTGTGGTGATGCTGAACTACCGCACATGGGTGTTTGCCGATATCTTTTTGCAGCCCACCGGAGCCATTGTGCGGGCGCTGTGGAAAACAAAAGTGTTTGGCCCATGGCTTGCCAAGCAGCGCGTGGCAACCCGCGTGGGCTGGCAGGCAAACCGGGTCTCCACCGATGATGTGCTCGATATCATTCGGCGGTCGGGCCGCCCGTGCAAGGAAATTGTGCTCTTTCATCATCCGCAGCGCCGCCGGTCGTTGTTGGCAGGCATTACAGATCGCGTCATCGGGGGCTCAGGCATTCAAGAGCGTGTGTTGCCGCGTGCCAATAAGAGCCATTGGTGGTTAATTCTCCGGCTTGGGGAATGACTCTCAGATAGCCTGCACGTTTATGCGAGTAGGTCTAGTAGGTGCAACAGGTCAAGTAGGCGGGGTCATGCGGGCTCTTTTAGAAGAGCGCAATTTCCCGGTAACGCAGATGCGCTATTTCGCATCAGCTCGATCGGCCGGAACCACACTGAAGTGGAAAGACACCGACATTGTTGTGGAAGATGCAGCCACCGCCGATGTGTCGGGTCTCGATGTTGCACTCTTTTCTGCTGGGGCAACATCGTCGCGTGAACTTGCTCCGCGTTTTGCTGCAGCGGGGGCAATGGTGATCGATAACTCTTCAGCATTTCGTATGGACCCCGAAGTGCCGCTCATTGTTTCAGAAGTAAACCCTGAAGAAATTCGCAATGCGCACAAGCGCATTATTGCAAACCCCAACTGCACCACAATGGCGGCGATGCCAGTTCTGAAGCCATTGCACGATGCCGCACAACTCGTACGACTCATTGCAAGTACATATCAAGCAGTCAGTGGTGGTGGGCTTGCTGGTGTTGATGAACTCGATAAGCAAGCAAATGCCGTCGTGAAAAATTCACGAGAACTCACCTACAGCGGTGGTGCAGTTGCTTACCCCGCACTTGAAAAATTTGTGCGCCCCATTGCATTCAATGTTTTGCCATTTGCAGGATCTCTGGTTGACGACGGCGAATTTGAAACCGATGAAGAAATTAAATTGCGTAATGAGAGTCGCAAAATTCTCAACATCCCCGACCTCTTGGTGTCGGGAACATGCGTGCGAGTACCTGTTTACACAGGGCACTCACTGTCCATCAACGTCGAGTTTGCGCGCGACATTACGGTGGCGCAGGCAACTAAGTTGCTCTCAAACGCGCCAGGCGTGCAGGTTGTCGATATTCCGACGCCATTGCAAGCTGCTGGTGCAGACCCAAGTTTCGTGGGGCGCATTCGCCAAGATCGCTCTGCCCCAAGTAACCGCGGCCTTGTTCTCTTTGTTGCAAACGACAACTTGCGCAAAGGTGCAGCGCTGAACGCCATTCAGATTGCCGAATTACTGATTTAAGAATTGCTTAGAGCGCAGATTCAAGTTCGCCTGCAATAAGTGACTGTGCAGTGCGACGCAAGGTAAGTGCATTGAGGGGCTTTACGAGCCAGATATCGGCGCCGCTACGTTTTGCGAGTTGAGCATCGGCATCGCGGTCGAGCAACATGAGAACGGGAATATGTGGCAAGCGGCCACCGGTTTCATCGAGACGCAGGTCCATGGTGACTGCAAAGCCACCCATCGAACCAATTTGTGAGTCGAGCACAGCGAGGTCGGGGGTGCGTGCAGTAACGGCGGCGGTCACATCGCGGCCATTTGAGCAAACGGTGAAAGAGGTTTCTGGTGAGCCAAGGGCTGCGACCACTTCGTCAAGGACCCACTGGGCATCGGTTGCTAAAAGAATATGCACGTGGAAACTCTAGTCGGCACGAGCCAAGAGTGCGCCTAATGAGCACAGGGCGACGAGAGTTTTTTCCTGGTCGTCAAGAAGTGCGGCAGAAAAGGGAACGCGTGCGATGGGTATTTCGGGGGCGCTGTGAGTGAATATTTGTGCACTCTCATCTTGAGCGTTGGCCAACCGATGAAAACGTGCGAGGTTTTCTTCGAGGAGTGCTAAGTCGGCGGAATCTATGGATTGAGTATCGACCAATCCATGGTCGGTGAATCTGGGTTGCATGCGATTCAAGATGAGAAGTGCTGGTTCAATTTTTTGCTTGCGCAAAGTGTCGGTAAAAAAGCACGCCTCACTGATGGCGTCTGTTTGTGCAGTAGAGACCAGTACGTATTGAGTGAGTTTGTCGTGGAGAACTGTCTCTACCGCAACTGCTCGATCGCGAAAGCCGGCGTCGAGACCTTGGAATGCTTGAAAGAATTCCACAGTGTCTTCTAGTGCTTGTGTTCCGATGACCTTAGAAATGAGTCTGACGACGGGTTGCGTGAGGGTGCTGATTACTTTGAGACCGGCGTTAGCAGGTGCAATGAGAATGCGATACAACGGATGATCAATGAATCGCGTTAAACGCGCCGGTGCACTGAGAAAGTCGAGAGCCTGACGAGTGGGTGGAGTATCAACCACTACTAAATCAAAACGCGGGTCGTTATAGAGGTCATATAACTTTTCTGCCGCCATGTATTCCTGGGTGCCTGAAAGCGAACCAGCAATGTTTTGGTAAAACCGATTCGCAATAATGCGGTCTGCTTGTTCTGGTGTTTGGCTGTATCGGTGGATGAGTGCATTGAAAGTGGTGCGTGTATCGAGCATGGTGGCCCATAACTCACCAGATGCTGATAGTTCAATACGTGAAGGCTCGTTTGTGAGGGTGCCACCAACACCAAGTGCATCAGCTAGTCGCTTGGCGGGGTCGATGGTAATAACAACTACGCGCTTTCCTAGTTGTGCACCGTGTGCGGCAAGTGCAGCGGCAGTTGTGGTTTTTCCTACACCACCACTGCCAGCAAAAACGATGACACGGTTTTCTGTGAGTAGTTGGTTCACTTGGCTAGCGCTCATAGAACCTCAATTGCAACAAGAAGTTGGTCGGCAACATTTTCAATCGTGCATGATGCAAGATCGGAAACAACGAGTTGTGCAAGAGGAAGTTGCTCGGTTAATTTCGCGATGTTGGTGCGATGACGCAGAATTTGTGCATTACGAAATTCACCGGCTTGGGCCAACGCGGAATTCTGCGGCAGTGCAGCCGCAAGATCGAGAGGCGCAGAGGTATCGACTTGGTTCACTACAACGGGGGTGAGCTTCACGCCAATTTCTTCTTCCACGGCGTATGCGGTTTCAATGCATTCTTGAACAGGTGTGGGCTCGGGAATGGTGACGAGCACCACTTGGCATCGCGATCCATCTCGCAA
This sequence comes from Ilumatobacteraceae bacterium, assembly GCA_030726975.1. GTDB lineage: Bacteria > Actinomycetota > Acidimicrobiia > Acidimicrobiales > Ilumatobacteraceae > F1-20-MAGs119. The sequence continues at coordinate 6,851 of JANRCO010000090.1, forward strand.
CATTTCTAAAATTTCATCGGCCTGCAGACGTACCGCACCACTTTTCACAGAATCAGAAATGGCTTGTGGAGTTCTCAACATCGTGATGGCGTGTCCGGCCGCGGGGCCATCGACCACAATGACATCGGCAGCGGCACTTTGTTCGAGGTGCTTGACCTTGCCCAACACCAACAGGTCGTCGATGCCAGGGGCTGCCGACGACACCACATCGAGCACGCCAGACGCCACCATGAGGCGTGAAATGCGTCCTAGTCCTTTGGTGTCGAGGTACTCCCGCAGGGCTGCGGCGGGGGTCAAAGAGAGGCTCGATATGCCAGAAGGCACTGGTTTTCCGTCAGTTTCCACCAAAAGGCTGGTGAGGCCACAACGGTGCGCAGCAAGAGCGAGGGCAGCGGCTACCGTCGATTTCCCTACGCCGCCTTTTCCCGCAACAATGAAGACGCGGGACGCGGTGAAAAACTGATTCGGGTCCACTCACCCTCCGGAGGTTCGAATGCGAAAACTTATCTTGGCAGTAACACTGGGCGGACTCATACTCATGGGCGCACAAAATGCCTCCGCCGAAGAAGAATCTTCGCTTCCCACAGTCGATGTGCAAGAGGTCAGTGGGCTTCTCGATGAAATCCAAGCCCAGGCCATGGAAGATGCAATCGAACGGTCATCTGGCGAAGGATCACAGGCGCTGGTATTTCAAATGAACACACGCGGTTCGGTACTGAGTCGCGAACGAGTTGCAGTGCTGCTGGAACGGCTCGCTGCCGCAAAGGTCCCCGTCGCAATTTGGGTCGGGCCATCGGGCTCGCGCCTCTACGGGCTTGCGGCGCAGTTGCTTGCCGCTGCCGATGTGACGGCAATGGCACCTGGTACACGCATTGGCAATATGGGCACTCCGCTCGATGCGCAAGGCGTCACTTTTGATTTTGGAACGAGCACTGAAATCTTGCAAGGCAACACCATAGGTTTTGCCGATGCACGCAAAACAGGCGCTTTGAAATTTTCTGGCAGCGACGAAGGTGTTCCTGTTATGAAGAATATGATTTTTGCGCTCGACGGTTTGTCAATTAACGGCAAAGTGCTCGACACAGTGACGGAAAAAGTTGGTGCCGACGGACAAATTGAACGCGAAGCAACATCAGTAAGATTTTTTAAACTAGGTCTGGTTCCGCGTCTCTTTCACACGGTGTCAAGCCCACCAGTGACCTATCTCTTCTTAACTATTGGGCTCGCACTTCTCATATTTGAGTTCTTTACTGCAGGTATTGGCATCGCTGGTCTTGTTGGTGCTGTTTGTTCAGTATTTGGAAGCTTTGGACTTGGGGTCTTGCCAGTAAACGGATTTGCGTTAGCGGCAATTCTTTTTGCCATGCTCGCATTCTCTGTCGATGTGCAAGTAGGGGTTCCTCGATTATGGACAGGTGTGGGCCTCGCATTGTTTAGTGCGGGTTCTCTCTTTCTCTTTCGCGATGTCGACAGCATGAACTTGCGGCCCTCATGGATCACGTTGTTGGTAGGTATTGGCGGTTTGGCACTCACGTTTATTGTGGGCATGCCGTCGATGACGCGCACACGTTTTGCTACACCCACTATCGGTCGTGAGTGGATGATTGGCGCACAAGGTGTTGCACTTGAAGAACTTGCTCCAGGTGGAACCGTGCGAGTGCATGAAGGCTCATGGCGCGCACGCACAAACCGCGCCACGCCAATTCCTGCGGGGTCAGCTGTCAATGTTGTGGCAATTGACGGAATCACTCTTGAAGTAGAACCCATTGAAGGTGCTGCGCGCGACTATCGCGAACGCCACTAAAAGCGAGTTATAAGCGGGGGCCAGCAATACGCAGGTCGCCACGTCGTCGGGTGATCCCTCGAGCATCGAGTGCTTCAAGGAGTGGAACCGCATACTTGCGCGTGGTGTTTGCCGCTTCACGAAATGCGCTCGTGGTCATGCCATCGGGGTGTTGCGTCAGTAGATCTTTCACCACTGCATGCGCACGGTCGAGAGTGTGAGAAGCAAAGAAAATACCATCAAGGTTGAGCAAGTGACCTTCTTGAACGAGTCGGCGCAGTAGTGCTCGATCAAATGCATTCGGGTCAGGCGGGGTGAACAATGCATCGATGAATTCTTGAACGAGTGGGTGTGTTTGCTTTTGTGAGGGCGCCAACTCGGGAAGATACAAACGACCATTTTCAATGACTGCTTCTTCGGGGCGAAATGTTCGAGCAGCCTGTGCCAGATGATCGGGTAAGCCAACAAGTTCAATTCCCTGAAGTTCACTTGCAAGTGAGCGTTGAGAGTTGAGCATGTGAAAGACCTCGGCTTTGGCTGCGGTCAACATGGCGCTACTAAAAATCACATCATCAACAGTGGGGGTTGCTTGCACGCCGGTGCGAAGAAAGAGTTCGTTGGTGTTCATCATCCCTCGCTCATCGAGCAAGTGTTGAACGTCGTATTGAGGGTCTGCTTTGGTGAGGCGTAGAACAGGGTCGATATCGAGAACGATGCCACCGGCAACTGTTTCATCGCGACCAGTTTCACGCAAGATGAATTTGTCTTGAGGTGCAACGGCAATGGGGTGCTGCAGATACAAACGAGCTTTTGCCGTGGTGCCTGGTGCAATGGACTCGGCTTGAATAAGACGCAGTGACACTTCTACTTCGTCGCTCCCTATGTACATGAGGAAATGCCCGCGGCGCGTAATGGAGTGCGCAAGATAGGGGAGAGCATGCAGTTCGACGTCGAGAGTATTTGACAACATCCATTGTTCTGGAAGAACAAGAACATCACCACGATTGATGTCGTTATGTGAAATACCGTGCACATTGACCGCAACACGTGAGCCTGGTTCGCTTGTTTCGACTTCTTGATTGTGTGAGTGCAACTGGCGAATGCGACCTTTGTGGCCTGCGGGCAAAATGGTGATATCGGCACCAACAGTAAGTGAGGCATCGAGCAATGTGCCAGTTACTACAGTTCCGACACCGGTGAGTGAAAAGACACGGTCGATCCAGATGCGGGGGCGGGACTTGATTTGTCGAGGAGCATGAACAATGCTCAGAATTTTCTGGCGCAGAAGTTCGATGCTTAGTTCATCATGAATACTTGTTTCAACAATGGTGGCATCGCTAAGGAAGGTATCTTCTAGCTGCATCTCGACGAGCAGACGTGCATCTTCGCACTCTGCTTCTGAGAGCAAGTCACACTTGGTGAGCGCAACAACACCGTGTTGAACACCGAGCAAGCGCAAGATGTCGAAGTGCTCTTGGGTTTGTGGCATCCAACCTTCGCGGGCATCGACCACTAAAAGACACATGTCGATGCCGCCAACGCCAGCCAGCATGTTGCGCAAAAAGCGAATGTGTCCGGGCACGTCAATGAACGAAAGCACTTCACCAGCACTTCCCGTGCTATGCGCAAAGCCGAGATCAATGGTGAGACCCCTGCGTTTTTCTTCTTCAAGACGATCGGTGTTGGTGCCAGTGAGTGCTTCAACAAGAGATGTCTTGCCGTGGTCAACGTGACCTGCGGTGGCGATGAGTGTCATGGAGTTTCTTCGCTACTTCAAAAGTGTGAGTGCGTGTACAACTTCTTCATCGTCGCGTGCATCGAAGGATCGAAGATCGAGCAATGTTTGGCCATTTTCTGTACGCGCAATGACGGGAACGCGATGTTTCCTGAGTTGAGCGACATGATTGCCAGTGAGTGACAGGGCAAAAGAACTGATGAATGCCCCGGGTGTGCTTCCCGCCCCTGGCATTGCTTGCGCAGGAACAAGTTGTGCGTTGAGCCCACATTGTTGATGCAGCGCTGTGGCCATTTTTTCACCACGAACCTGAAGCGCTTCTGTTGTTGTGGTTGCCATTTGCCAGAAAGGAATGTCGGTGGTGACTGTTTTGTTGATGTAGCTCAGCAAAACTTCTTGCAGTGCTGCTACAACGTGACTGCCGGGTCGCAGTGCACGCATTAAAGGGTGAGCGCGACACGCTGTAACAAGCTCACGTGAACCCGCAATAATTCCGCACTGTGGGCCACCGAGCAACTTGTCGCCACTGAAGGTCACCAATGCTGCACCAGCCTGCAGGCACTGGGTAGCAGCGGGTTCCTGCGATAGCCATTGTGGAGGCGGCCCAGACAGCCACTGGCAGCGAGCATCGATGAGACCTGAACCAATGTCGGCAATGACGGGAACACCAAGTTGCGAGAGTTCTTCAAGGGGCGCTTGTTCGGTAAAACCTTGAATATGAAAATTTGATGGGTGGATGCGCATGATGCACGCAACGTCATTGCCCCGCTTCTGAATTGCTTTGCGGTAGTCGCTCGTTCGGGTGCGATTGGTGGTTCCGACATCAACGAGTCGAGCACCCGATTGCTCAAGTACATCGGGAATACGAAAACCGCCACCAATTTCCACGCTTTCACCACGCGCAATAGTGACATCGCGACCAGCAGCTATTGCGGCGAGCACTAAGAGGACTGCCGCTGCATTGTTGTTGACCACCACGGCATCTTCTGCTCCAGTGAGTTCTGAGAGGAGAACCGATAGTGAACTCTGGCGTGAGCCACGAGCACCAGTGGCGACATCGAACTCCAGTGAAGAAGCACGCACGGTCTGCGGGTTGTCTGACAAATGGGGGGCACGACCCAAATTGGTATGCAGAAGAACTCCGGTTGCATTGATGACGGGCTGCACCATGGTGAGTTGCAGGTTTTGCGCAAGCGCAATTGCGCTAGCAGCAAAGTCGGGGCCACCAGACCCAATAGCCATTCGCGCACAGCGCACACGAAGGGGTGCGGGCAGTTCCGCATGCTCGGCAATGGTGCGTGCAAGGGCGTCGACCGAGGGTGGTCGCGGCGGTAATGAGGAGTCGGAGTCGGCTGGGCTCACGGCGTCAACCTATCGCTCGCTAGCCTGCAAGGTAGTGGTCGTACTCTTTTTACTCTTCGTGGCACTTCCCATTGCCGAAATATATGCCCTCATCAAGATGGGGAGTTGGCTGGGGCTCTTTCCCACCCTGGCGGTTTTAGTGCTCGTTTCCGCGGTGGGAGCTGCATTGGTGAAGCGCGAAGGCTTGCGCGTCTTTCGTCGTTTTCAAGAACAAATCGCCGCAGGCAATATGCCCACCAATGAAATGGTCGATGGCGTGTGTTTACTTATTGCTGGCGTCCTACTTGTTGTGCCGGGGTTTGTCACCGACGCTCTCGGACTACTTTTGCTCTTGCCACCATTTCGATTATTGCTCCGCCGTCGTTTGAAAAAGAGCAGCGGCAAGAAGGTCAATATTGTTGCAACGTATAACGGGCGTATTGTTGAAACCAACGGCGTCATTAATGTGAATGAACATATCAACCCGCCTAAAGAAATTGAGCCATAAAAATGCACGAAGACGTTCCCATTCGTATGGCCGCAACAGTGATGTTGGTACGTGACGACGAAATTACCAAAGATATTGAAGTCTTCATGATGCAGCGCACATTGAAAGCAGTATTCGCTGGGGGACTTTATGTTTTCCCCGGCGGAAAGTTAGACGACATCGATGGTGGTAGCCATATTGAACACTTGTGTGACGGGCTCACCGACGAAGAGGCAAGTGGTTTGTTGCAAGTACCTTTCGGTGGGCTTGCTTTTTGGGTAGCCGCTATTCGTGAATGTTTTGAAGAAGCTGGCGTGTTGCTGGCTCGCGATACAAGAACAGGTGACTACATTCGCTTCGATGATCCAGACGTGGCTGATCGTTTTGAGGCGTATCGTCACGAAGTACACGACGGCAAGTTGGGTATGCACGAATTATGCGACAAGGAATCTCTGCGTTTGGCAACCGATGCTATTGAGTATGTGAGTCATTGGATCACTCCCGTTGGTGAACCGCGCCGATTCGATACAAGGTTTTTCTTGGCACGTGCACCGCAGGCGCAAGACCCACTTCACGATGATGGCGAAACCATTGCGAGTTTGTGGGTGTCGCCAAATGAGGCCTTGGCAATGTTTGAGCGCAGCGAGTTGGCAATGTTGCCACCAACCGTGCGTAACTTGGAGTTTCTCCAGCCACACCACACAGCAGACGAAGCGTTAGTAGCTGCAACAAAAGTAGGAATCCCACCTGCAATTTTGCCCCGCATTCGTGTAGATGCTGAAGGAAAGGTTCTCGCAGTGGTACTGCCCGATGAACCTGGTTACAACGAATTGGCCTGATGTTTAGGTGCGCGAGCGCACGGCTACAGAAACCGCAACTTCCTCTACTCGCGCACTGCAACCCGACATTTCTGACTGGGCGATTGTTTGTGCAATGAGTTTGCGGGCAATGTTGTGAAATTCAACTGCTGCTTTTCCGGTGTTGTGCAATGCAACGGGTTCTCCGGTGTCGCCACCTAATGCAACTGTTGCCTCAATAGGAACTTGACCCAATAACTCGGCACCAATTTCATTGGCGAGAGCAGTGCCTCCACCTTTGCCGAACAGCGCATAAGTATTGCCATGGTCGCATTCAAATGAGGTCATATTTTCAATGACACCTGCAACGCGTAAGAAGCTGCGTTGTGCCATGTCGGCGGCACGAATAGCAACTTTTTGAGCAGAGACTGAAGGAGTGGTGACGATTACTAAATCGGTACGTGGCAACATGCGGGCAAGACCCATTTGCACGTCGCCAGTTCCTGGTGGCATGTCGATGAGCAAGTAGTCAAGATGACCCCAATGCACGTCGTTCAAAAATTGTTCAACAGCTTTTGTGAGCATCAGCCCACGCCACATGAGAGCAGTGCCTTCGTCTTCAACAAGCATTCCTGTTGACACCACTTTGAGTACACCTTTGCCCAGCACACGTTCGTTGGGGATGATCATCGGTTTTTCAAAGCCATCAACTTTTTCTGCTTGAAGGCGGTCGGGCATGCCGAGCATGCGCGGAATGGAGAAACCCCAAATGTCGGCGTCGAGAACTCCAACAGTGTTTCCTTGCGCTGCTAACGCTGCAGCAAGGTTGACCGTTACCGAACTTTTTCCTACGCCACCTTTGCCACTTGCAATGGCAAGCACGCGTGCGTTGATGGGTACTTGAGTTGCGGGTGCCTGTTCTTTTGCGTTCCATCGCGCACGTGTCATCACCGCAGTGCGCTCTTCGGGCGTCATTTCACCCCAGTCGATAGACACCTTGGTGATGAGCGGATGAGTTTTCACGCGCGACTCGATGTCTTTTTTGATCTGAGCACGCAACGGGCAACCCTTAATAGTGAGCTTGATACCAATGCGAATGAGGCCCTCGGGCGAAACCGTGATGTCGCCCACCATGCCTAGGTCAACAATGTTGTCGCCGAGCTCGGGGTCAATGACCGCACGCAGAAGGTGGCGAATGGCGTCGGGGCTCGGCATTGGGCCAGAAGTGCCTGGGGTGGTCCCCTCAGAAAGGTTGGTGTCTGCGCTCGCCATGGACCCAATGTACCGCTATCATTTGCGTATGATCACTCTTACAGACACAGCAGCAGTCAAGGTCAAGCAATTGCTTGAGGCTGAAGGGGCAACCGAACTCGCTTTGCGCGTTGCCGTTCGCCCCGGTGGTTGCTCAGGTTTCTCGTACGAGATGTATTTCGATGGTGATGTGGCCTCTGATGACCAAACACTCACCTTTGGTGATGTACGCGTCGTCGTTGACCCAGCTTCAGCACAGCTTCTTGAAGGCGCAAGCCTCGACTACAAAGATGGCTTGCAAGATGCAGGCTTCGCAATCAACAACCCAAATGCCAGCCGCACCTGCGGTTGTGGAAACAGCTTTAGCTAATTCCGTTCAGCCGCAGTGCGTCAAGCACTTCGCTGCTATCAAAAATTGCATCTAGTCGTTCCACAAGTTTCCCTGTGGCATCGGTAATGAAGAGTGCTGGTTCAAATGTCATTTTGTGACCTGTAACGGCTGGCGCAGAAACTGTTGCCGTTTTGTCGGTATACACCTCGGCATGAATGAAAATTGCCTGATCGCCGAAACTTTTATGAGCACTCAATAAAGCGTCGAGTGCCGGTGTGCAGGTTCCTGTTTGACAATAAGCAGGTGTGCCCAAGAGATACACCACGGGTTTGCCCATCGTGAGGGCGTCACGCAAGTTGACATCGTGCAGTGGGCACGGCTCTGGCTTGCGTGTACAAATAGGAGTAATGCCACGCGCATTTTGTGTTGTTGGAGTATCGATGGGTGGCAAAGGCGACCCCACTGTGGGAATAGCAACTTCGCTTGCATCTTTTACTTGAAACGCTGCACCGGCAGCATCGAATCCAAGAAGCGAGATGATGTAGGTACCGGGCTCTTTGAGATCTACAACAAGGGGCCAATACGGTTGTGGAACATCGGTGATATGGGCCTGTACAACAAAGTCGTCTTCAAAAAGCGCGTTGCCATCGAGATCCGACACCACAAAGCGCAAAGACTCTGGGATCTTGACGCCACTTTGTGTGGTGACAATTCCTTCTGCATTACCCAATGACATGGGCAAGCGGATGCGCCCCGGGGTGAGCACCTCTTTAGGGAATCGCTGCACCAAGCTCACGATGTTCAAGTCGAGTGTGTTGCCACCACTTCCACCGCAGGCCGCAAGGAGTGATGGAGCAAGAGCAACGGACAGCCCAGCGCCTGCACCACGAATGAGAAACTGCCGACGGGAATACTGCATGCCGCCAAACTATATATGAAGAAGCGTGAAGAAGTTAGGGTGTGTGTATGGCAGCACAAAAGAAAGCACCAGCAAAAAAGGCCCCAGCGAAAAAAGCTCCGGCAAAAAAAGCAGCTGTGAAGAAAACAGCTAAAGCTCCGGCACCCATTGGTCCGTACACCCCAGTTGTGCGTGCTGGCGACTGGATCATTGTGTCGGGTCAGCTCGGCCTCAAAGACGGTGTCATGCAAAAAGGTGTGTCGGCTCAAACCACGCAAGCCGTGAAGAATTTGAAAGAGCGCCTCGCTGAAATGGGCGCAAACATCAATGATGTGAAAAAAACCCTCTGTTTCCTCACCGATATGGAAACCTTCAGCATCTTTAACGAGGCCTATGTTGCAGGCTTTGGCAACAGCCGCCCAGCGCGCAGCACCATTGGTGTTGCATCGCTTCCCGCAAATGGCCAAGTGGAGATAGAAGCTTGGGCCTACAAGCCACTACGCTAAGCACATGCCTGGCGCCATCATTCTCGTTATCGCACTTGTGATCTTCCCTATCATCGTTGGGCTGTCTACTGCTGGTATTGCAGCGATCCTTGGTCATCTTTTGTATAAAGACGGTGAAGTACGCAACGCCGATAGCGAACTTCTCGACCTCAACGTTTAATCACTATGCGCGCCGATCTGCTGGTGCGCAATGCGCTGTTAGTTGCAACGGTCGATGCCGCTCGGCGTGAATTACCAGGTGGTTGGGTAGCTATTACCAATGGCCTCATTTCAGGAGTGGGCTCTTCTCTCGATGTTGCACCTGTTGCGGCAGAGGTGATTGATGCAAGCAATTGTTTAGTAACGCCTGGGCTCATCAATACGCATCATCACTTGTATCAAAACCTGACGCGTGCATACCCACCAATGACCAATGCACCACTTTTTGGGTGGCTGCAAACGTTGTACCCGTTGTGGCGCGCCATCGACGAAGAGGCAGTTCATGTGAGCGCATGGGTGGGTCTTGCAGAACTCGCGCTTTCTGGTTGTACCACTTCAACAGACCATTTGTATTTGCACCCCCATGGCGCAGGTGATTTGTTAACTGCAGAAATTGATGCAGCAAAAGATTTAGGAATGCGTTTTCACCCCACGCGCGGATCAATGTCTTTGAGTGTGAAAGACGGTGGGCTTCCCCCCGACGACGTAGTGCAAGACGACGACGATATCTTGCGCCTTTCTGCTGAAGCTGTAGCTAAACATCACAACCGTGCGCACGGTGCCATGGTGCGTATTGCTCTTGCGCCATGTTCACCTTTTAGTGTGACCGAGCAACTCATGGTGCGTTCGGCCGAACTTGCCGAACAACTTGATGTGCGTTTGCATACACACTTTGCTGAGAACAGTGAAGACGATGCATTTTCCATTGCAACTTTTGGTTGTCGCCCCATGGAGTATTTAGAACGAACAGGTTGGTGCACCAATAGAACTTGGGTGGCGCACTGTGTGATGCCTAATGAAGATGAAGTGAAACGTTTGGGTGCAGCAGGAGTAGGCGCAGCACATTGCCCGAGTAGCAATCTCATTTTGGCCTCGGGCATCTCGCCTGTAGTTGACCTGCGTGCTGCAGGTGTGCATGTAGGTCTTGGTGTCGATGGCTCTTCGTCGGCCGACAGCGCGTCGTTGTGGTTAGAAGCACGTCAAGCAATGCTGTTGGCAAAACTCAAGAGCGGTGCGCATGGCGGAACAGCGCGGATGGCATTAGAAGTAGCCACCATCGGTGGCGCAGGTTGCCTGGGACGCATTGGTGAAATTGGTGAAATTAGTGTTGGGGCAGTGGGCGACCTTGCCATATGGCAACTCACCGGCCCTGCTTTTGCTGGCGCCCTTGCCGACCCGATTGAAGCATGGTTGCGTTGTGGGCCGCTCAGCGCACGCGACACCATTGTGAACGGCACAGCAGTGGTGCGTAACAAGGAACTGGTGAGTACAAAAGTCGACAACATGTTGCGTACACATACAACAATTTCGCGACGCATTCAGAAACTCGCCTAGTGTTTCACGCCTTTTCCGCAGCTTCGGCGTTATTTTTGTAGCGGAGCTTGGCTATGAAATTAGCCATTCCAGCGTGACTGCCCAAAGCGGTAGCCCACACTGCGCACTGTTTGGATGAGGTTGGCGTGTTCTTCGCCAAGCTTGGCGCGGAGTCGACGAATATGTACGTCGACCGTGCGTGCGCCGCCGTAATACTCATAACCCCATACTCGTGACAACAAAATTTCACGCGTGAACACTTTGCCGGGGTTCTGGGCGAGAAACTTCAACAACTCGTATTCCATGTACGTGAGGTCGAGGGGCTGGCCTTCAAAAGTTGCCTGATATGTCTCGAGGTTCAAACTGAGGCCGGCATAGTCGATCATCTCGGCGCGCACAACAGCGCTCTCGGAATGTGTGAGATGGCGTAAGCGTGCTTCTAGTTCGCGGGGATGAAAGGGAGTGATGCAGAAGTCGTCGAAGTTTTCATCGCGCAATTCCAGTTGCCCAAGTTCAGCACCAGAAATGAGAACCAAAATGGGGCAAGCAAGCGCATCGCGTTTGCGCAAGGCACGGCAAAAGGCCCACGCCGATTCCGCATTGTCTTCACAGTTCACCACAGCGCCAGCCCAGCCAGTGGTGGGCTCGTGTTCTAACGCTTGTTCAGGCGACGACACAGCCTTCCAGCGGTACCCCGACATGTCGAGGGTACGGGCAAGGTCGGGGTTTGCCGGTTCGGGATAGACGACGATGAATTCCATTGTGAGAAAAAAACCTACAACGACCGGAGGTAGCGATTGAGTTCAAATGGGGTGACTTGTGTTTTATAACCACGCCATTCTGAACGCTTATTGCGCAGGAACCATTCAAAAATATGTTCGCCAAGTGCGCTTGCAACAAGTTCTGAACGCTCCATGATGTCGAGTGCGTCGGCAAGTGATTGTGGCAATTGTTCAATGCTCAACTTGTTGAGATCTGCATCGTTCATTTCAAAGAGGTTTGCATCGGCTTCTGTAGGAAGTGTGTACCCCTGCTCAACGCCCCGTAGACCTGCGGCAAGGATGACAGAAAATGCGAGGTACGGGTTCGTGGCAGGGTCGGGCGAACGATATTCAATGCGCGTTGCCATGGCGTTACCTTTTTTCGGCACAGGCACACGGATGAGACCGCTGCGGTTATTGCGAGCCCACGAAATATGTACGGGTGCTTCAAAACCAGGAACGAGTCGCTTGTAGCTGTTGACCGTTTGGTTGGTGACTGCTGTAATTTCAGCGGCGTGACGCAAGAGCCCTGCCATAAATGACTTTGCAGTAGGCGACAAGTTGTACGCATCTTTTTCGTCGTAGAACGCGTTTTCTTCACCTTTAAAGAGAGATAAATGCAAGTGCATTCCTGAACCCTGTACGCCTTCAAGTGGCTTTGGCATGAATGTGGCGTGCACGTTGTGCATTGCTGCAACCTCACGCACTGCAAGACGGAAGGTCATGATGCTGTCGGCCATGGTGAGTGCATCGGTATGACGTAGGTCGATCTCGTGTTGGCTTGGTGCGTCTTCGTGGAAACTGTATTCAACGGGGATGCCCATTGTTTCCAGTGTGCGAATGGTTTCCTTGCGCAGCGAAGTTGCGATGTCGGAAGTGGTGAGGTCGAAGAAACCACCTTCATCGAGTGGTTGAGGAAGTTCACCTTTTTGCGGAGGAGCAAAATAGAAATACTCAATGTCGGGTGCAATGTAAAAGGCGTAGCCAAGTTTGACGGCGATATCGAGGTTGCGCTTCAACACCTGACGTGGGTCGGCATCGAATGGTGTGCCGTCGAGATTATGAATGTTGCAAAACACGCGTGCTTCAGTGCCCTTGGGGTCGGCCCATGGCAACACTTCAAAGGTGTTGGGGTCGGGAACAGCAAGCACATCGGCTTCTTGCACGCGGCTAAAGCCTTCAATAGATGAGCCGTCGAAGGTCATTCCATCTTCAAGTGCATTTTCTAATTCGGCAGGGCTGATGGCAAATGACTTCAAGTTGCCCAATATGTCGGTGAACCACAGACGAACGAGGCGCACACCACGTTCTTCTACTGTGCGTAATACATATTCTCGCTGTTGTTCGAGCATCTCTGACATCTCCTCAGTGTGCCTGTTTTTGGCGTAAATGCGAACCGGGGGGCTCATTGGCCCCCCGGTTGCTACTTTTTATATACGAGAAGCGCTTATGCGGCGCCACATACGGTCTCAAGAATGAGACGGGTAACGGTGTACGGGTCGACGTTGGCGTTCGGGCGGCGGTCTTCTGCATAGCCCTTGCCATCGCGGCCAACCTGCCATGGAATACGTACTGAAGCACCGCGGTCGGACACGCCGAAGCTGAACTTGTTGTACGGAGCAGTTTCGTGCTTTCCGGTGAGGCGGCTTGCAATGTCGTCGCCGTAGTTGTCGACGTGTTCCATGACGCGCTTACCGAGGGCTTCACATGCTGCAGTGATGGCCTTCAAGTTGGTGTCGTTGCGCATTGCCTTGGTGGAGAAGTTGGTGTGTGCACCAGCGCCATTCCAGTCGCCCTTCATTGGCTTTGCGGCAAATGAGATGACCACATCGTAATCTTCAGCGATGCGCTGCAAGAGCCAGCGTGCCACGTACATGTGGTCGCCCACGGTGAGTGCATCTGCGGGTCCGATTTGGAATTCCCACTGACCAGGCATTACTTCAGCGTTGGTGCCAGAGATCATGAGGCCAGCATCGATGCAAGCCTGTGTGTGCTCTTCAATAATTTCACGACCAACAACGCGGCCTGCGCCAACGCCGCAGTAGTAAGGGCCTTGTGGAGCAGGGAATCCGCCAACAGGGAAGCCATATGGTGTGCCATCGAGGCGCAACATGGTGTATTCCTGCTCGATGCCGTAGATCATTTCTTGATCGGCGTACTTCTTTGCTACTTCGGCCAAAGCAGCACGAGTGTTAGTTGGGTGTGGGCTGTCATCTTTTGCTTGAAGGACATCGCACATCACGAGGATGTTCTTGCCACCACGAATGGGGTCTGGGCAAGAAAAGACCGGGCGCAAAACGCAGTCTGATGATTCGCCACCAGCTTGTTCTGTTGACGAACCGTCGAATCCCCAAATGGAGATTTTTTCGTCGTCAGCCATGACTTTGGTTTTTGAGCGCAACGTTGGTGTGGGTTTCACACCGTCGATCCAGATGTATTCGGCCTGAAATGGCACGGCAGTTCCTTCCATATGGGTGATACTGAGCCAAAGCCCAGAAGTGATTGATCCATGTTGCCAAGAAGCAGTTTCACTTCCATGTCTCAATTGTTAACTCTGTGTGAAGCGACACCGTGATGTAAGGTGTACCTAATAGTGGGAGAGCGAGCCAGAGTGAGTTCGGTAGCCTGAGAAGGTGTTCAAAACCCACAAATTCAGCCCATCACGCCAGGTTCAGCGATGAGAGTTGGTCTTGCACAGGTCAACCCCACCGTGGGCGACTTGGTGGGCAATGTTGCGGCGATTGTGCGCGAGTACGCACAGGGCGTTACTGCTGGTTGCGACATCGTGGCATTTCCTGAGCTGAGTATTATCGGCTACCCACCCGAAGATCTGCTGCTCAAGCCCGGATTTCTCGCTGACAATATGCGTGCTCTCAACAGCGTTGTGGAAGTGACGGGCAATTGCATGGCGGTCATTGGTTTTGTCGATTCAGTTGCCGTTCAAGTTGAAGGTGGCGAGGAGCGCATTCTTTTTAATGCCGCCGCAGTTGCGCAAAACGGAAAAATAATTGGAATTTACCGTAAACAACTTTTACCGAACTACAGCGTGTTCGACGAGGAGCGATATTTCACTCCGGGTCCAAGCATCCAAGATATTTTCACCTGCGACGGAATTCCATTTGCTATTTCCATTTGTGAAGACCTGTGGGTAGGTGACCCTACTGAGCAGCAAGCACAACAAGGTGCAAAATTGTGCATCAGTATTAATGGTTCACCGTTTCATCGCAACAAACCCACTCAACGCGATGATTTAGTTACGAGTCGTGCTCAAAGCAATGGTGTTGTTGTTGCGTATGTCAACCAAATTGGTGGACAAGACGAGTTGGTTTTTGATGGCGGTTCAATGGTGGCCGATGCGCGCGGAGTGATTCAAGCACGCGCCGCTACTTTTGCGGAAGATCTTTTAGTGTGTGACATCAGTGCTTCTGGAGATGTTGTATGTGTTTCTCCGCAGCACGAAGTAGAGCGAACAAGTTCTGAACTAGAGCGTGTACATGCAGCATTGGTGTTGGGTACACGTGACTATGTAAAAAAGAATGGGTTCACTGATGTTGTTATTGGACTCTCAGGTGGAATCGACTCAGCACTTGTAGCCGCAATTGCTGTTGAGGCGTTAGGTGCTGAACACGTACATGGCGTTTCAATGCCGTCGCGATATTCAAGTGATGGTTCAAAAGATGATGCATTAGTACTTGCCCAGAACTTGAATATTCCTTATCAATCAGTTCCTATAGAGCCAGCGTTTGCTGCGTACTTATCGATGTTGGAAGAAGGCTTTGCTGGCAAAGCCGAAGACCTGACGGAGGAAAACCTGCAAAGTCGCGTGCGCGGAATGATTCTTATGGCGTTGTCTAACAAGCATGGATGGATGGTGCTCACCACTGGGAATAAGAGTGAACTAGCCGTGGGCTATTTCACTTTGTATGGCGACTCGGTGGGTGGATTCGGCATTATTAAAGACGTACTCAAAACCACGGTGTATGAACTGTGTGAATGGGTGAATGAACGTGCAGGTGCGCCGCTCATTCCTCGCGCCATTATCGACAAAGCGCCATCGGCCGAGTTGCGACCAGATCAACGAGACGATCAGTCATTACCACCGTACGAAGTTCTCGATGCAATTTTGGAAATGTATGTTGAGTTCGATCTCACGGCAAGTGACATCATTGCGCGTGGTTACGATCAAGTGCTCGTGCGCCGCATTGCTCGACTCGTCGACATGAATGAATATAAGAGGCGGCAGTGCCCACCAGGAGTGCGTGTGAGTACTAAGGCTTTTGGCAAAGATCGTCGATTGCCCATTACCAACCGTTATGCCGGTTAGTAGTTGTCGCTAAATCTTCTCTGCAACTTTTGCATGCACAGAAATGAGAAGAACTGTTCCTAGGGCAAGGAGCCCAGAGCCAATAGCAGCAGGTGGTATGCCGTGTTGGTCGTATAAACGTGTTGCAGCAATCGATACGGCGGCACGACCCAATGTTCCGGAACCGATGAGTAACCCCATGCCGCGACCGCGTTTGCCAGGTACAAGTTGAGCGCCTAGGGGGAGCAAGCTGACAACAGCAAATTCAAAACCCATGAGCACTACTAATAGGCCGATGAGACCAGAGACAATGTTCTGACTAGCAAGTGCAATGAGAAGTGCTGCTGGCACCATGAGTAAAGCACCGATGGCAACGCTTTTTTCCTTGCCAAATGCATCGGTGTATTTCGCACTCGACGTTGATGCTAAAAATTCAACGACACCGAGAGAAAAACCAACGATTGCAATATTTGCTGCAGAGTATCCAAAGGTGTCTTCGAGCCACGGACCAAAAGTGACGAATATGCATTGGCTTGCACCCATGAGGGTGAAGCAGGAAGCAATGGCATACCAACTTCCACGGCGCAAGACGCCATGTTCGAGGAGCATCTCGAGATCATCATTGTGTTCGTGAATGACATCGTCGGCAACAGGAAGTCGATTGCTGACGATGAGACCCAGAATCAGTACAGCAATGGCGGCTGTTGCATAAGCAACGCGCCAGTTCGTAACAGCGGTAATGAGACCCATCGTGGTGACGCCCAACAACAGACCAAGGGCCCACGATGTTTCGGTGTACCCAACAACCTTGCTGCGCCGATTCCATGGAACGTGGTCGGCAACCCATGCACCGAGAGCAACATCGAAGGCAACCTTGGAAGCAGCCAAGACAATAATGCCCAAGGTGAATACGGCAAGGTGTGGTGCACTTGCAGTGATGAGTGTTCCCAACGCAACACCAAAGAGCCCGAGTCGCAATGCGCGACGACGGGTCATTGCATCAACACGATGGCCAATGAGTGGCGATGCCAAACCGGTGAGCTCTGCAACCGTTAATGCAATACCCATTTGCGCAATGGAAACATCAAAGCCGCGAGCAATGATTGCTAAAAATGGTGGAGCAAAGCGGTAACAGGCATTAGTGCTAGTTCGTGCAATGGTGAGCAGGGTGACGTGTTGACGCACTGATGGCGAATACGAATCATCGAAACGCATGCGATTTATAGCGTGTCGCTTGTAGTGGTGTTGCGCAAAATATTGACCGAGTCGGAAACTTCAAGGCCCCCATCGGGATGCAATGTGAACCAACAGCCCTCAAGGTTGCGGTGATTGCGTTGGTCGGGGTAGCCAAGTGTGCGGCGCATGACACGAATGATGCCACTATGTGTGACCACGAGCCCCATCGCCCCAGGGTGGTCGCGGGCAATGTCGTTGAGTGCGCCACTGACACGAGCAAAAACTTCATGGTCTGGTTCATAACCAGGGGGGCGCATGTCGTGTTTTACATAGCCAGGAAACTTCTTGTCGATTTCTCGCCGGGTGAGACCCTGCCACGGACCAACATTGATTTCACGAAAACCGGCGTGAGGGGGCAAAACGCTGAGCCCCATTTCTTCGGCGATGAGGTTGGCGGTTTCACTTGCACGTTGGAGATCGCTGGAAATAATGAGGTCAAATACCCCGAGTCGACGAGCGGCGTTGCGTGCTTGTTTGCGTCCTTCTGCAGATAGCGGCGAATCCGCATGACCTTGCATTTTCCCGAGCGCATTCCACTCGGATTGCCCGTGACGAACGAGCAAAAGGCGAGTGGGGGCAATTTCGGGCACGTCTTGCAGGTTATTGGCTAGAAGGGCAACAGATTTCATTCTGTACGCTTCCATCAATGGCAACTTTGCGACTTTTTGCATCGGCTCGAGAGGCTGCTGGGTGCGGGAGCGATACTTTCGAAGAAAAATCGGTGGGTGGACTCCTCGATGCGGCCGTTGAGCGCTTCGGAACTCCCTTTGCTGAGGTGCTTGCCACGTGTCGGGTGTGGCTGAACGGGGAAGAAGTGGGTCGAGACGCGGCATTGAGCGACAGCGACGAAGTGGCTGTCCTTCCTCCGGTTTCTGGTGGGATCTAGAGTACGCATATCGCAACTTTTTCGAGATCACGGTTTTTGGCGCTATGAATCCTGCCTCGCTCACACTTCCCGAACTGCGCTCGTTGCGTACTGAGCTTCAAAATGAAGAAGATGCAGTGTCATTTGTGCGACGCCTTGCTCAAGGTCGACTTGATGTGGTGCGTGAAGAGAAACAAAAACGCGAGACAGGAAATTCTCTTGTCGCACAACCAGAACAGTTAGCAGCAGTGTTTGGCCAGCAACAAGGTGGAGGCTCTGCGCGTCCGCCCCGCGATACCGAAGTTCCTGCACATCACCCGCGTCTCGCGGAACTCACCACGCTGTGCGACACCTTCCATTTTGCCGACTTTGCAGAACTCTCGTTGGGAGAACTCGATGCGCTCATCAACGCACTAGAAGCTTTTGAGATGGTGCAGTCGACAGATCGCAAAGCACTTTTTGGTCAAATTGATGCTTTGAGTGCAGAACTTGTTGCTCGCTATAAAAGTGGTGGAGCCAACATCAATTCTTTGTTGGAATAATGGACCAACGTCTCTTTGAACTTGGCGAATTCATTCGGGTTCGTCGCGAAGCTGCTCAGCAGTCGATCCGAGACCTCTCGCGCATCGCAGGTATCTCTAACCCGTATCTGTCGCAAATTGAACGAGGCTTACGCAAGCCATCAGCCGACATATTGCAGCAAATTGCCAAGGCACTGCAGATTTCCGCAGAAACGTTGTATGTCCAGGCCGGAATATTGGACGGGGATGCAGAGCGTTTTTCTGAGCACAACCCAGTGGATACGGCTGGCTCGGTCGAGGCAGCAATACAAAGCGATGCTCAACTCTCGGCGGTGCAGAAAGAAAGCCTTTTAAGCGTGTATCGGTCATACGTGAATCCGACGATAGGTTGACCTTTCCATGAAGCGCGTTGCAGTGATCTCGATGCATACCTCACCCCTGGCCCAGCCTGGGGTAGGCGATGGCGGCGGCATGAATGTTTACGTGCGCGAACTTGTGTCGGCGCTTGCCCACGCTGGTTTAGATTGCACTACCTATACGCGTGCTTGGCAAGCAGGTTTACCCGAAGTGGTCAACGTAGAACCCAATCATCGGGTGGTACACATTCCTGCAGGAAGTTTTGATTTGCCGAAGAACGAACTTCTTTCAGTTGTCGATGAGTTCTCTGAAAACGTGCGTGCGCACATTGTGGGTTCTGGTGGAGTCGATGTGCTGCATGCCAATTACTGGTTGTCGGGTTTGTCAGCACACAAACTCAAACACGAGTTAGATCTTCCCTTAGTGACCACCTTCCACACACTCGCGCGCGTCAAGGCGCAGGGTGGCGATTTCGAATCTGATATTCGTGAACAAAGTGAGTCAGCCATCATTGGTTGCGCAGATGCAATTTGCATTTCTTGCTCAGAAGAAGAACGTCAATTCATCGATTTGTATGGAAACCCGCCTGGAACATTGGAAATTGTTGCGCCCGGCGTAGAGCATGCATTTTTTGCACCTGGTGAAAAACGTGGTGCACGACATGCATTGGGGATTGCCTTCGACGTTCCAGTCCTCCTCTTCGTTGGCCGCATTCAACCCCTCAAAGGTCTGGATGTTGCAATTCAGGCACTCGCACAACTGCAAGCAAAAAATGCACAACTCATTGTTGTGGGTGGAGCCAGTGGTAGCGAAGGAAATGAAGAAATAGAAAAGGTCATGCAACTTGCCCACAACCTTGGCGTGCATAACAACATTCGCTTTGTTGAACCACAAGCTCACCACATGTTGTCGACGTATTATCGAGCAGCCGACGTAGTGGTGGTACCGAGTCGCAGTGAAAGTTTTGGTCTCGTTGCCCTTGAAGCCGCTGCGTGCGGCGTTCCCGTTGTGGCAAGTGCAGTGGGCGGGCTACTCACCATCATCGATGATGGTGAAACTGGTTATCTTGTTCCTGGTCGTGACCCCGCATTGTTCGCAGGGCATATTGACGAGTTGTTGGCGCATCCCACCAAGGCATTAGCAATGGGGGCAAAGGCCGCGGAAAAGGCACGCGATTACACCTGGAGTTTCGCTGCTGCGCGTCTGCGTCGTGTGTATGCAGACGTTTCCACACGCGATCGCGTGGAGTGTCGGTAACTCCCCATGAGTGAGCTCTTTTCGGAGCCCGATATTGAAGTCATCGCTCGCCATATCGATGAGTGGCTCGCCGCTTATCGGCAAAGTCATGAGGTTGTTGTCGATGCGGGGCGTGACCCCGAAGCCCCTCGACGGTGGTTCATGAGAATGCACGGTGAGGAAAAAGAATTCACCACCATTTGGCTCACTCTGGGGCAGCGCACATTGCGTTACGAGACCTATGTAATGCCGGCGCCTGAAGAAAACGCCGAGCAGTTGTATGAACAAGCGTTACGGCGTAACGTAAAACTCACTGGGGCACATTTTTCTGTTGGTGTCGAGAATGCTCTTTTCTTGCGTGGAGAACTTCCCATCACGGTGTTGAGTGAAATTGAAATCGACAGAGTCATCGGAACTTTATTTGCTGCTGTTGAAACTCATTTCCCTGTTCTCATCAGAATTGGTTTTGCCTCGCGCTTCGCAGAGTAACGTCAGTGATGTGGAACAAGCATCACTCACCATTATTGGCGGCGGAAACATGGGAGCCGCTTTGGCCCACGGTCTATTGCGTGGTGGCCTTGCCCCAGACATGCTCACCATTGTTGAGTTATCGGCAGAGCAAAGAAAAGTGTTGAATTCAACTTTTCCCGGTGTTCACATCAACGAGTCTGTACAGAAGTGCAGTGCGGCAGTAATTGCTGTGAAACCTGGTGATGCTGCACAAGCAATAACAGACGCGGTAAAAGCTGGTGCGCGAACAGTGCTTTCTATTGCCGCAGGTGTTTCTCTAGCCACGTTGCAAAAAGCTGCTGGAGATGGTGTTGCGGTCATTCGTGCGATGCCAAACACACCTTCACTCGTTGGTGAAGGTGCGGCCGGTTATTCAATGGGATCCTCGTGCACAGAAAATAGTGAGAAGTTTGCTGCAGATGTTTTAGGCAGTGTTGGAATTGCAGTGCGTGTTGAAGAACAACAAATTGACGCCATCACGGGGCTGACTGGTTCGGGACCGGCGTATCTTTTTTATATTGCAGAGTCGCTCATGGCAGCTGCTCAAGAAATGGGCATCGATGCAGAGCTAGCCGACCCATTAGTGCGACAATTGTTGCGAGGTGCAGGCGTGCTTCTCGCTCAAAGCCCAGAATCGCCTGCACAATTGCGCGAACGTGTCACTTCGCCTGGCGGAACCACTGCGGCCGGGCTGGCAAGCCTGCGCTCTTCGGGGGTGGGTGAGGCCATTGTCGAGGCTGTTCGTGTAGCCACAGCGCGGAGTCGCGAGATGGGTGCTGAGGCGCAGAAATAGCTCGAAATGGGCAAACGGGCAGAAAAGAGCCTGATCATGTTGAAAAACGGAAAATTTTTCAAAAAATATGAGTGACGTTTTTCGCTAAAGGGGAACTTGTGCGTAACGTACGAGGAGATCACCGAGTGGCTTGCCTCTCGGGAGTCGCGCCCGCAAGGGCCGCGCCTTAGGGGTCGGTGTCATCGGGGGGTTGACACCGACCCCTTCGTTCGTCTTACGAGAGTTTCCAGTTGTTCTCATTTCAGATAGGAAAGAGATGTGATGCCTTACGACCACATTTCACTGCTCACCGATTATGGAACTGCCGATGAATTTGTTGGCGTCATGAAAGCAGTGATCGCCGACCTTGCTCCACATGCGCGCATTACTGATCTTGCACATCATGTTCCGGCATACGACGTGCGCGCAGGTTCATTGATGTTGGCTCGTTGTATTCAATATGTGCCACGTGGAATTGTTATTGGGGTCGTTGACCCAGGTGTTGGTACGCAACGTAAAGCCATTGCACTAGAAATTGCTGGCGGCGAAGGAATTCTTCTTGGACCCGACAATGGTTTGTTGGCACCTGCTGCCGGAATGGTGGGCGGAGTTGATCGCGCCGTTGTATTGAATAACTTTGCTCTGCACCTTCCTGCACCTGGAGCAACATTTGCAGGCAGAGATATTTTTGCTCCGGTAGCTGCACATTTATGTAGTGGAGTTCCCTTCGATGAACTCGGTGATGCGGTTGATGCCGATCTCCTCATGCCAGGGCTTGTGACACTTCCACAGATTGGTGACACGGAAATTATTTCTGAAGTTACATGGGTTGATCATTTTGGTAACTGTCAACTCAATGTGGGTCTTGAAGATGTTGCAACTCTTTTGTCGGGCGGTTCGTTATTGCTGTCGCTGGTGGTTGATGGTGTTGCTCGTTCAGCAACCATTACCACTGCATTTGGGCTCATTCCCAGTGGGGGAATTGGCCTTGTGATTGACTCTTATGGAATGTTGGCTATTGCGAAAGATCAAGACTCCGCAGCGCGCGACGTGGGTGTAGGTGTTGGCGACCAAGTAGTTCTTCGTGCGGGTGAGGCGAGTCAAGTGTCGACTGCAGTGCACATTGGCAAAAAGAATGCATCAGAATAGCCACATGAGTTCCGCTAGGTTATTGGTGTGAGACCCGCTACTACTTTGGTTGTCGGACTCCTCATTGGAGTCATTCTGGTTGCAGGGATTGTGCAACTGTTGTTTTTGCGATAAGTAAGCGCAACCGATCTTTGCGCACGGCAACGGCGTTTGATGCGACAATAAAACCGCCAAACAAAATAGAAACACCGATGAGCAGCGTGACAGCAAATGCGCGATCTTTCCCCAGTCGACCCGCAATGGTGCCGCTTGCCGACAACACAATTGCACCTAATGCAATGAGTAAGTTGCCCGCCGCAAGTTGTTTGGGGTGAATTGTCGCGCGTCGAGCCGAGGTAGTTGCAGCAGGTACGCGGTGACGCATGATGCGCAGTGCTGACCACAAGGCCCCTACAATGATGACGAGCGCAGGAATTGATGAACCAAGTGCGGCAAAGAGTCGTGGTCCAAGTCCAAACAATTCTTTTGCGGTAGGGAAACTCTCTGGGTCGACTGCTTGTTTTGTTGGAACAGTGAACACAACGCCAACGGCAACGCCCGAGAGCAGAACAAGAACGGTGCGAACGGCGTGCCCAATGCGTTGTCCGAATAAGAGATAGATGGTGCCGAGGCCGAGCCAGGGAACATTGAGGACGGCACCGGTGAGGAAAAAGACGCGAAAACTTGCAGAGCTCCAACCACGACTTTCGGCCCACCACAGCGAACCCGCGCCGAGGGCAAACAACGCCATCGCAATGGTCCACGCCAGGTCGTGCGCAACCAACGGTCGTAGGTGAGTAAGCAAAACGCAAAGGAAATGAGGACAGCGCTAGCGGCGAGAGCACTGTTTTCCATCACGTCAGGTTAGAGGAAAGTAATGGTCGCAAGACTTTGTGAAAACCTGCACGAGCGCCTAGCCTGTAGACGTGTCGGTTTCCTCGCGTCGCAAAATTCCCGAAGCAGCTCTCATTCGCCTACCCATGTACCTGCGTTTATTAGGAGAGGTGACTGCCCAAGGGATAACCCACATCTCGAGTGACCAACTTGCTGAACTTGCCGCCGTCAATGCGGCAAAGGTCCGCAAAGACCTGTCGTATCTCGGAAGCTACGGAGTGCGCGGCGTGGGTTATGAAGTTGCTTTCCTCTCGTATCAAATTCAGCGTGAATTAGGCGTGAACCATGAATGGCCTATTGTCATTGTGGGTGCCGGAAACTTGGGCCAGGCCCTTGCCAACTACGGTGGCTTTGTCGAGCGCGGGTTTGGCCTGGTGGGTGTTTTCGACACCGACCCCAGCAAAATCGGCACTTACGTGGGTGGAATATGTGTTCAGCACCTCGATGAACTCTCCGAAGTGGTCGTAACGCGCGGTGTCAGCATTGGGGTGCTCGCCACGCCTGCGGCCACAGCTCAAGAGGCAGTGAATCGCCTGGTTCGGGCGGGGGTGGGTTCGATTCTCAATTTCGTGCCCATGGTCTTGTCGGTTCCACGGGGTGTGCACATCAGCAAGGTCGATTTGGCCTGAGAATTGCAGATTTTGAGCTATTACGAGCAACAGAAAGTGAATTCTTTAAGTCACATCCAGGCAACGACTACCTCCTCGCGCGTTGTGAGCGCATAGCGTAGGCACTGTATGTCTGTTGTTGTCATAGGAGTGAACCACCGCACGAGCCCTTTGCAGGTGCTCGAAAAGGTGTCGATCAATCCTGCCGATATGGCGAAGGCATTACATTCGTTGTCATCACGTAACAACATTCGTGAAGCGGTTGTACTTTCAACATGTAACCGCACCGAGGTGTATGCAATTACTGAAAAGTTTCATGCGGCCTATGCCGACATCAGCGACTTTTTTTGTGAACTCGGTGGGCTTGTTCCCGACGAATTGAACAACCATCTCTATAGCCAGCATGACGATGCGGCAATTACGCATCTTTTTGAAGTTGCGTGCGGGCTCGATTCAGCCGTCATTGGTGAAAATGAAATACTCGGACAAGTGCGCGATGCATGGACCAATGCGCAAAGCGAAGGTGCATCGCGTTCTACGTTGAATCTTCTTTTCCGTCATGCGCTTGAAACAGGTAAACGAGCACGCACCGAAACTGGTATTTCCCGTTCCACCACGTCAATATCTTTTGCTGCAGTAGAAATGGCACGCGACCTCCTTGGCACTCTGGCCGACAAAAAAGTACTCATTGTTGGTGCGGGCGAAATGGGAGAAGGTGTTGCTACAGCAATTGCTGCAAACCCCGGAACTGAAATCACAGTAGTGAATCGCACTGCTGCGCGCAGTGAAGAACTTGCAAATCGTTTAGGTGCATCAACATTGCCGCTAGAGAATCTCGATGCAGCATTGAATCAAGCAGATGTGCTCGTTACGTGCACCGGTTCAGGAAACTTCATTCTCGATTACGAAAAAGCCCAAAAAGTAATGAGTGCGCGTTCTGGCAAGAAACTCTTTGTGGTCGATATTGCAGTTCCACGTGATGTGGAAGCGAATGTAGGACACCTCGACAATGTTGAATTGCGCAACCTCGATGACCTTCGCGATTGGGCACGTAAAGGCGTTGAACAGCGCGAAGGCGAAGCAGCAAAGGTGCGCATCATTATTTCAGAGGAGTTAGAGCGCTACACCATCGACTCAACAGCGCGCCAAGCAGCTCCACTTATTGCTGCATTGCATGAGACCGCAGAAGAAATTCGCATTGCCGAACTTGAACGGTATGCAAAGCGGCTCGCTGCATTAACCGATGAGCAACGTGAAGCTGTGGAATCACTCACCAAGGGAATCACGGCGAAAATGATGCACCAACCCGCTGTGCGGTTAAAAGAAGGTGCAGGAACTCCACAGGGTGAGCGCCTCGCCGATGCCGTGCGCGACCTCTTTCATCTTCACTGATGAACATGAGATACCAGTGACACAAAAGATTATCCGTATTGCAACTCGGCCCAGCCCACAGGCTCGTACGCAAGCGCAATTTGTTGCCGACTCAATTACTCGTGAGAACCCTGAAGTTGAGTGCAAATTGGTTTTTGTGGAAAGTACGGGCGATCAGCGCGCCGATGTTCCACTTCACCAGATGGCTGGTCAAGGTATTTTCGTTAAGGAAATTCAGCGGGCAGTGCTCGATGGGCGAGCCGATATTGCAGTGCATTCAGCAAAAGACCTTCCCACCATTACTGAATATGGCTTAGAAGTTGGAGCATGGTGCGCGCGACGCGATGCGCGCGATGCACTCATCGGCAACTCTCTTCAGCAACTGGAGTCAGGAGCAACAATTGCAACAGGGTCGGTACGCCGCCGTGCGCAGTTGCGAGCAATGCGCCCCGATCTTCAATTTGTTGAATTGCGTGGCAATATCGGCACGCGTTTAGAAAAAGTACCCGATGGCGGCGCAGTGGTGATGGCGGTTGCAGCTCTTGAGGTGCTGGGGCTCACAGAGAAAATCACTGAAGTTCTTGATCCAGAGTTTTTCGTACCGATGGTGGGTCAAGGTTGTGTTGCCGTGGAACATCGATTCGGTGATTTAGACACACAAAACATTGTCCAGTCAATAGATCACACGGCAACGCGATACGCAGTAGAAATCGAACGTGCTTTTTTGAGTGTTTTGGGTAGTGGTTGTTCTTTGCCCGTTGGTGCTTACGTCAACGATCTGAATATTCTCACCACCTTTTTGGCCTCAGATGACACCGCACAAGCTCGTTCAATTTCGATGCAAGCTGAAGTTTCAGATGAAGAAAATGCAACGCTTATTGCTGCTCAACTAGCTCGTACTTCGCGCGAGCAAATGGGAAGGCGTTAGAAGAGTGGCTTCTTTGCCGTTAAGTGGTCGGCAAATTGTGGTGACACGTGCTTTAGAACAGGCTGGTCCGATAGTTGAGGTGTTGAGTGCTGCGGGTGCCAATGTAATCTCTATGCCACTCATTGAAATTATTGAACCTCGCGATGGAGGTGCGGCACGCGATGCAGTGCTGGCAAATATTGGTAGCTATGAGTGGCTGGTGGTGAGTTCACCTAATGGTGCACGTCGAGTAGTTGGCGCACTTCAAGAAGCAGTCAAGAACTCCACGCGCATTCCGTACATCGCTGTTCTGGGAAACGGCACTCGAGAAGTAGTTGAAGGCGTTGCGGGAATCAAAGTTCATGTGCAGGCTGAAGCCCCTAGTGGCGAAGGACTCGTGCATAGCTTTCCCACGTATTCAAATGGATCACAAGATAAACAGGTGCTTCTTGTGCAGGGTGAAGGTGCCGACCTCACCGTTGTTTCCGGGCTCATAGAAAAGGGCTGGGAAGTCACGCGAGTGAATGCATATCGCACTGCTCACTGTGTCCCTTCATCTGAGATGCGAGCAGAGGTAGAGCAAGGTGACGCTGTTGTCTTTGCTTCTGGCAGTGCCGCACGCAGTTGGGTATCGGCGCTAGGAACTGAATTTCGAGGAAAAGTTGTTGTCATCGGGCCCGTGACGCAGAAAGTTGCTGCATCGCTTGGCCTAGAGGTTCATGCAGTGGCAGAAGTACCTACTCCTGAGGGTGTTTGCGCGGCCCTTGTTGTGCTTTTTGCATAACAACCTCCATAACATTCGGTTGTGGCATTTCCCCTATCGCGCCCCCGTCGACTTCGTACATCTTTCGCTATGAGAGAGCTCGTTGCTGAAACACGTTTGCATACCAGCAATTTTGTCGCACCACTTTTTGTGAAGGAAGGAATTTCTTCACCTCAACCCATCGCCTCACTTCCCGGGGTAGTGCAGCACTCTTTAGATTCATTAGAACAAGAGGTACAAGAACTTGCAGAGCTTGGTGTGCGAGGCGTCATTCTTTTTGGAGTACCCGAAAAAAAAGATGATGTGGGCTCAGGCGCATTTGACCCGCAAGGAATTGTGCAAGTTGCCTTGCAGCGTTTAGCAAAAACTGTTGGCAGCGAAGTAGTGCTCATGGCCGACCTGTGCGTCGATGAGTACACCAGCCACGGACACTGTGGCATCGTCGGAAAAAATGGCGACGTCGACAACGATTTAACGCTCGACATTTATGCAAAAATAGCGGTGGCACAAGCAAGTGCCGGTGCACAAGTTGTTGCGCCGAGCGGGATGATGGATGGGCAAGTAGGCGTCATTCGACAAGCGCTCGATGCTCACGGGTTTAACGAAGTTTCCATCATGGCGTACTCGGCGAAGTATGCATCGGGCTTATATGGCCCATTTCGCGATGCAGTTGATGTCAGCATTGCCAATGGGGGCAATCGCAAGGGTTATCAGCAAGATTTTCGTAATGCACGAGAATCACTTGTTGAGGTGCAAGCCGACATCGACCAAGGTGCCGACATCGTGATGGTCAAGCCGGCAGTTTCATATCTCGATGTCATCTCTGCTGTGCGTGCAATGACACACTTGCCCATTGCGGCATATCACGTGAGTGGTGAATACGCCATGGTCAAAGCCGCCGCCGCGAATGGTTGGATCGATCACGACACCGTTGCGCTTGAACAGCTCACTGCCATCCGCCGTGCCGGAGCAGACATCATTCTCACGTACTTCACTCGTTGGTTTGCAGAGAACAATGGCTGATATGACAATCAATTCACCACAGGCCATTCCCTATTGCGATGCAATTGCATGTGTTGCTGCACAATGCGTACCCACATTATGCGTGGGTAAAGGAGTGCCAAGTAATGAAAAACTCTATACGCGATCAAGTGATGTCATTCCCGGAGGAGTGAATAGTTCCATACGTGCGTTTAAGTCGGTGGGTGGTTCGCCCTACATCGTTGCGCGTGGAAATGGTGCCCATATTTGGGATGTGGAAGGTAAGAAGTACGTTGACCTCGTACAGAGCTACGGAGCAATTATTCTTGGCCATGCACATCCTGCGGTTACTGCAGCAATTCAGCAAGCGGCAATAGATGGCACGTCTTACGGTGCCCCCACGCCACGCGAAATGAAACTTGCCGAAACAATTAGTTCTCGAGTAGCTAGTTGCGAGCAAGTACGACTCATGAATAGTGGAACTGAAGCCACAAGTACGGCAGTACGCCTTGCACGCGGTGCAACTAGTAGAAAAGTCATTGTTACTTTTGCCGGAAACTTTCATGGCGCGACCGATGCCTTATTGGTCGCTGGGGGAAGTGGTATTGCAACACTTGGTCTGCCAGGAACTGCTGGAGTTCCCGATGAAGCAGTGGCAAACACCATGGTGGCTCCGTACAACGTGGTGCCGCATCTAACAAACGATGTTGCAGCCGTCATTGTTGAACCAGTGGCTGCAAACATGGGCGTTGTTGCGCCAGCTCCTGGGTTTCTTGAAGGCCTGCGTCAAGAATGCGATCGCGTTGGCGCACTTCTTATTTTCGACGAAGTCATTACTGGTTTTCGTTTAGGAAGAGGTGGTGCACAAGCAAAGTTCGATGTGCGTCCCGACCTCACTTGCTTTGGAAAAGTCATTGGTGGTGGTCTTCCTATTGGTGCAGTGGGCGGCCGACGCGACATCATGTCGGTGCTCACGCCCAATGGAAAAGTTTTTCACGCGGGAACACTTGCGGGAAACCCACTTGCAACAGCAGCTGGTCTTGCAGCATTAAACGAACTCACCGACGATGTGTATATGGAAATTTCGGCACGCGCCCGTCATGGTGCCTCGCTGTTGCGCGACATTTGCTCCGCTGCAGGAATTAATGCTCATTTCCCCGTGGTGGGAACTCTTGTGGGTATGTACATCGGGAAAAATGGTGATGCTTCGCAACAGCTTCCTCACAATTTCGATGAAGCAAAAACAACCGACGAAAAAATGTATGCGCAGTTATTTCATGCAATGTTGAAAGAAGGTGTTGCAATGGCACCAGGTGCTTATGAAGCAATATTTTTTGGTTTAGCACATACCGACGAAGTTTTTGCAGAGTTGGCGCGAGCAGCCGAGCGTGCAGTGGCGCAAGTTCAACACTAGGAACTTTTCATGCGTCATTTTCTGAGTGCACGGTTTGCAGCAGCAGTAGGAATTCCCATCGTTGTTGCATTTCTCATTTATGCGGTGCTCATGAACTCTGGTTCACCTTCGCAATCAGCGAGCAAAGTTGTTCACTTTGTGAACTACACCGCGTCAGTGAATATCGTTCAAGCTGAAAGCGGTTGGTCAGTTGTACAGGGAACTTCACGCTCAACTGCTCGGTTGGCCCTTGATGATGCACGAACTGTCTTTATTGCCGAGGGAACACCAGGTGAAATTACCTGCACCGATTTTTCCACCCCGAATGCTTGTGTGCTCATTGCAGAACTGTTGGGTGATGCTGTGGTCTGGTTCGCACTTACTCCTGCAACGAGTGAGACATTGCTCACTCGACTTGCGTTACCGCCCGTTGTTGACATGTTGAACGGTGGAGACTTTGCAGTCTTGAGTAACGGTTGGGTTGTTCCATTGGCAACACCAACGAAGCGATCATGTTCAACACCAACTGTTTCGTTGCGCGAGTTCATCAATAAATTTGCTAGCAACATGAATGTGTCACTGAACCTGTCGGCAGATCAGATTGATGTGGTGACATGCACCAGCGAAGGAAACTAAGTTCTAATTTGCTGTAGATGCACGAGGCTTCGTGCCAACTTCGTTTGGCTTTTCCTTCAGCATCGAGAAGTCTTTGGCAATGGCGTCGAACGAAGTGCCACCAGTTTCCAGAGCCTTAAAGATCTCTGATTCAGGGGAACACCAAGTTTCGTATTCTTCGGCCCATGTCTCACTCTTCGGGTCGGCTCCGCCCACGCCATAGCGGGCGTGGCACACCACGCCCAGAATCTCTGCCTGAGACAGCCCACCTCCGTAGGTTTCGCCTTGTTGTGGCATGGGGTTGCCGTTGTACGACAGAGGAACGTGGGCTCCACCTTCGCGCTCGGGGTTGCCGTATTGCTTGATTCCCGCGGAAACAAAGGCCTGGCTGCCGGTATAAACGAAGTTCAGCATGTCTTCAATATGGGGGAAGGTCTTTAGGACCTCGCCTTGGTGCAAGATCCGACCTGCGCCGCCTTGACCAGCAGCACCATGACATCCGGCACATCCGCCGTATATTTCGCTTCCAACGGCAAGGGGACCTTCAACTTCTTTGACTTGAGGCTTCACGCCGTATGCGTAGAGAAAGGCCCACAGGGGCAGCAAACTCAAGGTTGCCATCGCCCAAAAAGGGATTTTTTTGCGGCCCTTGGCTGCAACAACGCGAGGTGTGTCGGGCTTGGCCACGACGACAGAAGGCTCATTTTTGACGGCTTTAGCGGGTGCAGCTGCTTTTTGAACCGCAGGAACGTTCTCCCCTGATGCACCGGCAGACTCGCCACTCGAGGCGCTATCACCAGATTTGCGATCACGAGAGCGCTTGAGGAGGTGTTCAGGAATCTCAGTCACGCGGGATACGATAGAGGAAATTCATCGCCAAATGAGAATCATTGGTGAAGAACGTGCAAAAAAGAAAACAACTGAACTCCAGCGAAATGCGGTTCTTAGCCACAGCCATGACTAGTGTTTTGACGTAAGTTTCGTGCTCCTGCAACCCCTGAAAGGCAACCTGAGATCCATGCTGGCAATCGATGTTCTCAAATGGCCGGGTGTTAACCAGGCATTTATTTTCTCTTTTATTGTCACTCTTGCTCTTGCGCTCGTCATTATTCCCTTTGGAAAACGCCGCAAACCGGGAACCCCCGTTTCCTGGGGTGAAGCAATGGTCGGATCCCTCTATGTCTTTGGTGTCATGTTTTTGGCTTATGGAGTGGTTCCTCACCAATGGATTGACCATGCCGACAAAAACCTTGGTTGGCGCAAAGACAAAATTCTGAACGGTCCTTTTGACATTTTGAAGCCAAAAGCACTGGGTGGAAACTTTCCTTTCACGCTGTCCTATGAAGCGTTGCGCGACATCATCGCGGTCGCCATTCATGGTGTTTACATTGGCGTCATGGTGTTTTTGTTCATTTGGTGGCAAAAGCGCGGCAAAGAAGCAACGAAAGAACTTGAAACGTCAACCTACGGGCGTCCGCTCGTGCGGAAGTCTTAGGAGGGCTGATGGCAAAAACAGACGCTAACCCGCCAATGCCCGATTGGTCAACGGAGTATCAGCTTGTTGAAGTTGATGCCGATTACTTGTCGAAGGCAGTGAAACCCAAACAATTCATTCATATCGATCAATCTGAATGCATCATGTGTGAAGGATGCGTTGACATCTGCCCATGGAAATGCATCCATATGGTTGACCCCAGTGCTATCGCAGAAGCACAAGGCACCGAAAAGCCAGGACTCGACCCTTCCGACAACGTGATGTTCATTATCGATGACGACGTATGCACGCGTTGCGCACTTTGTGTTGACCGATGCCCCACAGGCGTCATCATTTTAGGAAAAGTTGGTGCTCCAGTGGGCACCGGTGATTCTCATACACGTACTAATAACCACGGCTACGCCTACGGCATGCGGTTCTAAGGAGCACCCTTATGGCAAAAACTATTGACGATCAACCCACCCCAACGCTGAAAGATCGCGCTGCGAAAGTTGGTCAACAAGTACAAGGTAGCCAGGTATGGAGTTCTATTTTCCGTCCTGGTTCCATCTTCCGTAAGGGCTATACCGATTCCCCACGTAACCGTTCATACGTCATTATGAACTCGGTTCTCTATCACCTACACCCGGTGAAAGTGAAGCGACACGCAGTGAAGGTCAGCTACACCTTGTGCTTAGGCGGGCTGTCATTCTTCTTGTTTATTTTGCTCACAGTCACGGGCATTTTCTTGATGTTCTTCTACCGGCCCACAACGGCAAACGCTTGGCAAGACATTCAAACTTTGCAAACCTCAGTGACCTTTGGTTTACTCGTGCGAAATATGCACAGATGGGGCGCTCACCTCATGGTGCTCAGCGTTTTCTTGCACATGGCTCGCGTGTTTTATCACGGTGCGTACAAACCACCACGTGAATTCAACTGGGTCATTGGTGTGGTGTTGTTAACCCTCACACTCCTGCTTTCCTTCACCGGTTACTTGTTGCCCTGGGACCAACTTGCCCTATGGGCTGTTGCGGTGGGTACCAACATGATGGGGTACACGCCAATTATGGGCTCACAAGTGCGCTTTGTATTGCTCGGTGGTACGGAAATTGGTGCAGAAACGTTGTTGCGTTGGTACGTATTGCACGTATTGCTACTTCCATTCGTCATCGTCATCTTTATGGCCATCCACTTCTGGCGGGTACGTAAAGACGGCGGCATTTCGGGTCCGTTGTGACAGGTAGGTGAACCATGACTGAGATTCCTGAACATCTATTGAAGCGAGCACAAGCTGCTCGTGAAAAAACTGCGGAAGACGCTGCGGCAACATCTGCAAGCAGCGGCCCAAGTGACTCGCGTATTCCCGATCATCTCTTGGAGCGCAGCAAAGCTGCACGTACCGGCGGAGCATCTGCTGGTGCAGTTGCGGTTGCCGACAAAGCAGCAGCTGTTGTTGCTGCACCCGTCGGTGGTGGCGTACCTGTTGGTACTGGTCCTGGCGGACACACGCAGCGTTTGCTGACAGTTGTCAAGTCTGGCTCCATTCAAGAAGTGAAGGCAGCACCAATCGACAAGGTGCACACCTGGCCGCACTTACTCGGAATTGAATTTGTTGCAGCACTTGCGTGTACCGCATTCCTCTTCATCTTCTCATGGGTGGTGAATGCTCCGCTTTTGCAAGCAGCAAACTTCAACCAAACCCCAAACCCATCAAAAGCCCCTTGGTACTTCTTGGGTCTGCAAGAACTGCTCACCATGTTCCACCCCATGGTTGCTGGTGTAACAATGCCGGGTATGGGGCTCATCATTTTGATACTTGCGCCGTACACCGACCGCAACCCGTCAAACAAACCGGAAGATCGCAAGTTTGCGACGAGCATTATGACCGTTCACCTCATGTTCTGGGCTGTCTTGGTCATCATCGGCTCATTCTTCCGCGGTCCAGGATTCAACTTCACGTTCCCGTGGCGTGACGGCATTTTCTTCGAGTTGTGAGGATCACATCATGAGCACTTCTCTCATCATTGCTATAGCTCTAGTCGCCATTGCCGTCTTCGGCGGTTTGGTTTTTGTGACGGCATCACGTAAAACGGGTGTGCGTGGCGCTGGTGCACTCTCGCGCGAAACAAAGAAGCGCGATAAAACTGCAACAGTATCTGTACCAACGGGCCGCGCATTCGAAGCTGCAGCAACTGCTTCATCAACTGAACTTGCAGTTCCTGCACAAGTCGAAATTGAACAGTGGGTAGCTCCCGATGCAGAAGTCCTTGGCGAAACGCGCCGCAGCTTCTTCAACCGTGCCACCGTCATCATGCTCAGCACAAGCCTCGGAGCATTCGGTGCTTCGCTTGTTGGATTTTTGTGGAAAGGCGCTTCCGGAGGTTTTGGTTCAAAAATCAATGCCGGAAAAGTTGACGACGTCATCCAGTCAATTCGCGGCAACAAAGGATTCTTGTATCTCTCTGAGGCTCGTGCTTGGGTGACTGAGTACCCGAAAGACGCACTATCAAAAGCTCGACCTGTTTATGGAAATCAAGCTCCTGTGTTTACAGGCATGGAAGCTGGCATTGTTGCGTTATACCAAAAGTGTCCACACCTTGGCTGTCGTGTTCCCGAATGCAAGAGCTCACAGTGGTTTGAATGCCCTTGCCACGGTTCGCAGTACAACCGTGTTGGTGAGAAAAAAGGTGGGCCTGCTCCTCGTGGCATGGACCTTTTTGGCGTAGCCATTAATAACGGCGTACTCATTATCGATACTGGTTCAGTATTTGGTGGTGCTCCTATCGGAACAAACACCACTGGTCAAGAAGCTGAAGGCCCTCACTGCGTCGGCGGAGGTCACTAAACATGATTGCAGCAACGACAACAAACTTGGCTTGGATCATACTTGCCGTTGTGCTCGTGGGTTGGGTGCTCTATGGGCTCTTCAACATTCGTAGTTCACGTCGCGAACTTGGTTCGGAAATTGAACTCGCAGCAAACCGTAAGCCGTACTACGACGACGAAATTCTTGAAGGCAAGAAAATTGAGCGCACTCAACTATTGGGGTTAGCTTTTCTTGCCATCATCACCGTGTCGCTTCCTTTGTATTGGGTGCTTGAACCCGGTCGCCAAGAAGGTGCTGAACGAGGATTCGACAAGCGTTTTGCCAGTTGGGGCTCAAAACTTTTTGCATCAACTGCCGATGGTGGCTTCAACTGTGCAGGTTGCCATGGCGGCATGAAAGCAACGGGTGGTAACGCACCGTTTGCAATTACCGATGTCAAAACCAATGAAGTGAAGTCGGTGACGTGGAAAGCACCTGCTTTGAATAATGTGTATCACCGCTTTAGCGAAGCAGAGGTTCGTTTTATTTTGGAATACGGTCGTCCGTTCTCGCCAATGTCACCTTGGGGCCTTGTGGGCGGTGGTCCAATGAATGAACAGCAGATCGACAACCTCATTGCGTATATGCGTACCATTCAAGTGCCGCGTGAAAATTGCGACAATCCGAACGACGATGCACGCACATGCCTTGGCGGAACAATGCCAGCCTCTTCGCAAAAAGAGATTCAGGCAGAAGCAGTACGCCTTGTGAAAAGTGGTGCATATAAGACGGTTGGTGAAGCTCTCTTCAACCTCGATCTCGGAGGCGGTGCCTACTCCTGCGCTCGTTGTCATACCAAGGGTTGGTCGTACGGAGACCCACAAGTCACTGGTGGTGGAGCATTCGGGCCAAACCTCACCGGCGGATCCAGTGTTCGCCAGTTCCCGAATCAAGACGACATGATTGCCTTTATTAAGGGCGGGTCAGAGTACGGAAAGAAATATGGCGAGCAAGGTCAAGGTGGGGGACGCATGCCTGGTTTTGGTGGTATCTATAGCGATGAACAAATTAAGTCCATTGTGGAATATGTAAGGAGCCTCTGATGCTTTCCGTTCTGTTTGCTGTCAGTTGGGATCCAGAAATCCGTGGCATCATCGTGGTGCTATGCATGTTCCTTGTGCTGTGTGGCGGTACCTACCTCGTCATCGGAACAAACCTGGGTGCGCGTTTAGGCATTCTCGTTTCGCTCGCCGCGCTTTGCGGTTGGATGGCAATGATGGGTGCAGTGTGGTGGGTATACGGCATTGGCTTGAAAGGCCGTGAAGCAACATGGAAACCAGCTAGTCCCATTTCCATTATTCGTGATGGCACGTTGTTAAGTAGTGCTGAAGTCATTGACGGACCCATCAGAGTTGATGCTGGTGCCTCGCCAGCAGAAGTTGCAGCAACCGTGAGGAAGCAACTTGAAGCAGAAAATTGGGTGCGACTCGACGACGCAGACCCACGTCGTGGTCAAGCATCTGCCTCTGCAGACGACATCATTCAAAATCGGGCAAAAGAATTTGCTGCCGGTGAATATCTCACCTTGTCGGTATACGACCGCGGTGGAGAGCGATCACCAAAAATCAATGACTCGCTCGACTTCCTGGCCTTTTTCCATGCACCTCGGTATGCACTCGTTGAATTAGCACCGTTATTGCCACAGCGTGTTGAGCCTGCTCGTGCGCCTGCAAAGCCAGTCATCGATTCATCGCAGCCGCACCGCTATTTGCTCATGATTCGTGATCTCGGTTCCAAGCGTCAGCCAGCAATTTTCATTACCTTAGGTTCCTCT
Organism: Ilumatobacteraceae bacterium; assembly: GCA_030726975.1. Taxonomy (GTDB): domain Bacteria; phylum Actinomycetota; class Acidimicrobiia; order Acidimicrobiales; family Ilumatobacteraceae; genus F1-20-MAGs119. Next base: position 42,830 of record JANRCO010000090.1, read on the forward strand.
TTGATTTTCGCAATTCTTTGCTGGTTGCTTCATCGTCGAGACCGTTTTGTGATGGAGAATGCAACTGGTGAGTTGAACCCGGCGAAGGTTTAAACTATGGGGCAGTATCTTCCGATACTCGCATTGACGGTATTGGCAACTCTTTTTGGAGTTCTCAGTTTGGTTGCGTCGCGGTTGCTCGCGCCAAACAGAGCTAACGCTGCTAAGGAGGCGCCTTACGAGTGTGGCATCGTGCCAAGTCGCGATAATCCGCAGCGGTTCCCCGTTTCTTTTTATATTGTCGCAATGCTTTTCATCATGTTCGACATCGAAATCATTTTCGTGTATCCATATGCGGTCGATCGAGAATTCCTTGGTTCGTACGGATTTTTCGAGATGCTTACATTCAGCTCAATTTTCTTCGTGACGTTTGTATACGTTGTTGCTCGAGGAGCTCTCGACTGGGGGCCACTCAAGAGTGGTCGTCGTGTTGACGAGAACCTCACCGACGTGGTCTCGGCTCAGCGCACGGTTTCTTCTACAATTCGCCGCGTAGGTAGCGATGGTCGCGAAACGGAGTTTGCAGCATAATGGCAATTGTACGTGACGTTCTTGATGATGGTTTAGGCGGGCTTGAACACAACTTTCTCACGGGTCGCGTTGAAGATCTTGTGCTTTGGTCGCGTTCGCGCTCTTCGTGGGCAGCAACGTTTGGGCTTGCGTGCTGTGCAATTGAAATGATGGGAACTGGTGCTGCGCACTACGACCTTGCTCGATTTGGAATGGAAGTGTTTCGTGCATCTCCACGCCAAGCCGACATCATGATTGTGGCCGGCCGTGTCAGCCAAAAAATGGCTCCCGTCATGCGTCAGGTATATGACCAAATGATGGAACCCAAGTGGGTCATCTCGATGGGCGTTTGCGCATCAACCGGAGGTATGTTTAATAACTACGCCATTGTGCAAGGCGTCGACCAAATTGTCCCTGTCGACGTATATGCACCAGGTTGCCCACCAACACCAGAAACTCTCATCCATGCAATTGAAACTCTGCATCAGCTCATTGAAGACGGTGAAATTATGCGTCGTCGAGCTGCATCGGGTGCTGGAGCCAATGTGCACATCACTGAAATTGCAGCGGGCGCAACTGTTACGCCAATAGTTCTCGGAGCTCGTTAAACCATGAGTGAAGCAGTAGTAGATACCTCTGTGCCCGCGGAGCAATTGTACGATTGTGAAGTGACGTATTCACGTGGCGAGAAAGTGATTCATGCCTCGCGCGAAAATTACATAGCAACGTTGAAGAAGGCCATTGACGACTCCTTCACGATGTGCACCGATCTCACTGCGGTCGATTTTCTCACGTATGCATCAGCAAATCGCCAACTCCCATCGAGTGTTGTCGGAGAACGTTTTGAAATTGTGCTCAACCTCATTTCATTAGAGAGGCGCGAGCGCTTGCGCTTACGAGTTCAAATTGCAGAGGGTGAAGCATCGTTGCCAACCGCATTCGATCTTTATCCAGGGACCGAAGCAATGGAACGTGAAGTGTTCGACATGTTCGGTATCCACTTTGAAGGACATCCTGACCCTTCACGTATTTTGATGCCTGAAGACTGGGAAGGGCATCCACTACGAAAAGATTTTTCAGTTGGTCGCATTCCTGTGCAATTTAAAGGCGCTCCATCATGACAAGCAATCTCATTGCGGCAACACCTGCAGCTACAGGCGAAGGCCCACAAGAAATGCGTTCACGCAGCGAACTCACCGCAAAAGAAGTTCTGCGGGAAGTCGGTTCGGTTTTACGCATGAGCGAAAAAGATGCAGCAGAACTCACGAGCAGTCCTGTTGAAAATGACGAAGAACAAACCATGATCATCAACATGGGGCCACAGCACCCAAGTACGCATGGCGTACTGCGCTTAATGCTGGAACTACAAGGTGAAAAAGTTCTCCGTTGCAAACCCATTATTGGTTATTTGCACACCGGAATGGAAAAGCAGGGTGAAGAACTCACCTACATGCAAGGTGGCACCAACGTCACTCGTATGGACTATGCCTCGCCATTGAATAACGAGTTGGTGTTCTCACTCGCAGTGGAAAAACTTTTGGGAATCGACGGCGATATCCCAGAACGTGCAACGTGGATGCGCATGTTGTTGTCTGAGCTCAATCGTATGAGCAGCCACCTTCTGTTCATGGCTACAAACGGCATGGACATGGGCGCTGTTTCCATGATGATTTACGGATGGCGCGAACGCGAAGAAGTGTTACGGTTTTTCCAAAAAGTCACCGGTCTGCGCATGAACCATAACTTCATTCGCCCGGGTGGACTCGCAGCAGACCTCCCTGCCGGCTGGCGCGATGACGTGCTTACCATCTTGGAAGGCTTGCCATCACGTTTGGCCGAATACGACGTCCTCATGACCAACCAACCCATTTGGCGTGAGCGTCTACAAGGCGTGGGTGTCATCACTGCAGAAGAAGCTGTAGCTCTTGGTGCATCCGGCCCTATTTTGCGCTCCGCTGGTATTGCTTGGGACCTTCGTCGCGACCTTCCTTATTTGAAGTATGACGAAGTGGAATTCGATGTCATCGTCGGTTCCTTTGGCGATGCATTCGACCGTTATGCAATTCGGCTCAACGAAATTCGTGAGTCAATGAAAATTGTGTATCAAATTCTCGACAAGATGCCTTCGGGTGACTATCGCATTCAAGATAAAAAAGTAACTCCACCACCACGTGCTCGTATTGACGAGTCAATGGAAGCTCTTATTCACCACTTCAAAATTTTCACCGAAGGCTTCAAAGTGCCTGAAGGCGAAGTGTATGTAGGTATTGAAAGCCCCCGTGGTGAAATTGGTTGTTACATCGTGAGTGATGGTTCACCAAAGCCGTATCGCCTGCATATGCGCGCACCGTCGTTTGTCAATATTCAAGCACTGCCACACATGATGCGCGGTGGCCTTATTGCCGATGCCGTGGCCGTCATTTCCTCCGTAGACCCAGTGTTGGGAGAAGTCGACCGATGAGCCGCCTCACCGATGCAAACATTGCAATTGCATACGAAATTATTGGACGTTATCCACGTCCAAAGTCTGCACTCATTCCTATTTTGCATCTTGCACAAGAACAAGATGGTTATGTAGCGCAAGATGCAATGAAGCACATTGCCGAGCTTGTAGGTGTCACACCTGCAGAAGTTTTTGGCACTGCATCGTTCTACGAAATGTTCAAATTTGAACCAGTAGGGAAGTATCTCCTCAATATCTGCGGCACCATGTCGTGCGCACTCATGGGTGCTGAGGAACTCATGCATCATGCCGAGAAGCGACTGGGTATTAAGGCAGGAAGCACTACACCCGATGGACTCATCACTTTGGAGCATGCTGAATGCCAAGCAGCGTGCACCGAGGCTCCCTGCTTGCAGGTGAACTATCGGTACCGATTCAAAATGACTCCTGGCGAACTCGACACGCTCATCGACGATCTTGCAGCAGGAAAACTCACCGACGAGATTCCTGCCCACGGAGTTTTGGCAACAGTGCGTCAACGCATTCCTGCCGAACGCGGCGTTGGAGCAGTTGCTCCTGAAAAAGTAAATGAATCGCCTCAATGGCTAGACGGAAAGCCTGCATTATGACCAGTACCTATGCGCATGCTCCAGGTTTCGTGGCCGGTGATCGTCCGAAAATTGTTACCTCACGTTTTGAATTTTCCGACTCGTACACCATCGAGCGCTATTTGGCGACCAATGGGTATGCAGGTTTGCGAGCAGCACTGGCGCAACCTGCAACCAGTGTTCACGACGAAGTAAAGAACGCAACGGTTCTTGGCCGTGGCGGTGCCGGCTTCCCTGCCGGTACAAAGTGGGGGCTTACTCCACAAGAAGTGTGGCCACGTTATTTGGTAGTGAACGGCGACGAAAGCGAACCCGGTACCTACAAAGATCGTTTGCTCATGGAGCGCGACCCACATCAACTCATTGAAGGTTGCCTCATTGCTTGTTATTCAGCTGGGTTATCACGTTGCTTTCTTTATATACGTGGTGAAATGGCATTGGCGCAAGAGCGTGTAGCGACAGCACTCAACGAGGCGTATGCCGCAGGCTATGTAGGCAAAAATATTTTGGGAAGCAAATTCTCTGTCGACATTGTCTTGCACTGGGGTGCAGGCGCCTATGTAGTGGGTGAAGAAACTGCACTCATTGAAAGTCTTGAAGGTAATCGTGGCATGCCACGGTTGAAGCCGCCATTTTTTCCTGCCGCCAATGGTTTGTATGGTCAGCCCACCATTGTGAACAATGTGGAAACGCTTGCCAACTTGCCGTGGCTCTTGTGCAATGGTTCCGAGGCCTACACAGCAATTGGCACCAAAACTTCACCAGGTACGCGCATGGTCGCAGTGTCTGGCCATGTGAAGCGTCCCGGTGTTTTTGAAATCATCAACGGTGTCACCACGTTCAGAGATCTCTTGTACGGAGAAGAATTCTGCGGTGGCATTCGTAACGACAATCAGTTGAAAGCTTTTGTTCCAGGCGGCGGATCCGCTCCATGGTTCACACCCGACCAACTCGACTTGCCCTTCGAAGCAAGCCAAGTAGGGCCAGCAGGTTCCATGTTGGGTTCAGGCGCAATCATGGTGATGGATCACACCACCGATATTCCCGCAGCCGCATTAACGCTGACGCGTTTCTATGCACATGAATCATGTGGCAAATGCACCCCTTGTCGCGAAGGTGGAACCTGGCTCGAGCGCATTTTGACGCGTGTTGTTGAAGGTACTGGCACCGATGCCGATCTCGACCAACTCATTGAAGTGGGCAGCAGTATTTGCCCCGGAGATTTCCCGCACGCATCAAATGCCGACCTTGGGCTTGCAGCAGTTCCTTTCCCATACAAGATGACCACCATTTGTTTTGTGGGTCCATCGGCGTACGCACCCGTTCACTCTGCACTTACTTTGTTCCGCAGCGAGTTTGAAGCACGCGTTACCACGCGTAAGCGGATTCCTGTCACTGCAGTAGCAAACAGCACAGCAGGATACGCATCATGAGCACCACAGAATCAACGCCTGATCAAGTGGAAACTGAAGTCGTTGTTGACCCCAATGCAGTGAGCCTTACTATCAACGGCAAAACGGTTGCTGCTCGTAAGGGTGAACTCATCATTGCGGCGGCCGATCGCACCAGTGATTTTATTCCACGTTTTTGCTACCACCCGCGTATGAAGCCAGTGGGCATGTGCCGCCAGTGTTTAGTAGAAGTGGAAGGTCCTCGTGGGCCGATGATGGTTGTTTCTTGCATGACACCTGTTGCCGAAGGACAAGTAGTACATACCGCAACTGAGCAAGTGAAAAAAGCGCAAGAAGGTATTTTGGAACTTCTTCTTGCTAACCACCCACTCGATTGCCCTGTGTGCGACAAAGGTGGAGAGTGCCCGCTTCAAGATCAGGCGTTTTCTCACGGGCCTGGTGAGAGTCGATATGTCGAAGAAAAACGGCATTACGAAAAGCCCATTCCCATTAGCGACTTAGTTTTTCTCGATCGTGAACGCTGCATTCTCTGTGATCGCTGCACGCGCTTCGCTAGTGAAGTTGCTGGCGACCCACTCATTTCATTTACGCATCGAGGAAACAACACACAGGTGCTCACCTTCCCCGACGAGCCATTTGCTTCTTACTTTTCAGGAAATACTGTTCAAATTTGTCCGGTGGGCGCACTCACTGCAAAGCCGTATCGCTTCAAGGCGCGCCCATGGGACCTTGAAGAAACGCAGAGTACGTGTACTTCATGTTCAGTCGGGTGCGCAACTGTTATTCAGTCGAGCCGTGACCAAGTTTTACGTTTTCAAGGCCACGACAACGATGAGGTCAACTGGGGTTGGCTATGCGACCGCGGTCGATTCAACTTTGAGTCCATCAATAGCGAAAATCGATTCACGACACCTCTCGTTAGAGAAAATGCCTCGCTTGTTCCTACTTCATGGTCAAAGGCTTTAGAAGTTGCTGCACGAACCATCCGTATGGCGGTGAGCTCCAAAGGTGCAAATAGTGTTGCCATTTTGGGCGGAGCTCGACTTGCTAACGAAGATGCGCGGGCGTGGGCGCTGCTGGCAAACAATTTGGGTCTCACAATGCACGATGCGCAACTTGATGATGGCTTGTCAACAGAAGTTTTCCATTTGCCACAAGCAACAATTAACGATGCAACTTCTGCAACCACTGTGATCTTGCTGAGCCCAGATCTCAAAGAAGAGCTCCCTGTTCTGTATCTTCGGTTGCGCGATGCTGCCACAAAAAATCGCACGAGAATTATCGAGTTCACCACGAAAGCATCAGGACTCACTCGGTATGCATGGAAATCGGTCAACTATGAACCAGGTGCGCAGGTAGCTGCTGTTGCTGCTGCGTTGAACGACTCCGAAATTGCTAACCAGATGCGTAAGGGCAACGTCGTTATTGTCTTGGGGCGCGCAAACCTTGCCGAGTCGAGTGATTTCACGGCACAGGCGTATAACGCCATAGCAACGGCTTTCCCAGCAGTCACCGTATTGCCAGTTCTTCGCCGAGGAAATATTCGTGGCGCAGTAGCTGCTGGTCTTGCTTCAGAAAATAACGCTCGCAGTATTCTCACCGCTGCAAGTGAAGGACACATCGAGTGCCTCATTTTGCTTGGGGCAGATCCGTTGTCTGATGTTCCCGATCTCGACCTCGTACGACGAGCATTAGCTGGTGCACAAAATGTCATTGCCGTCGATACTTTCCCCACAGCCTCAACATTGCGAGCAGATGTTGTGCTGCCTGCAGCTGCGTATGCAGAACGCGGAGGAACAACAACAAACCTTGAAGGTCGCATTCTGCCTCTGAGTCAAAAAATCACTGCACGTGGAACTTCACGTCCCGATTGGATGATCGCAACAGAATTGGCTGAACAACTTGGTGCCGATATTGGTGTGGAATCTATCAATGACCTCACGGCAATAGAAGTGCCGGCACAAGCTCTGCAAGTGCTGTCGGCAGCGGGAATCTCGGCTCCTGAGCGCAATTCGTATGATCTGCGCCTCGTTGTATCGCGCAAGATGTACGACAATGCGGTGAGTACAGTAACGAGCCCATCACTTGCCCAGCTCAGCATTGGTGCGGGCATCTATTTGAATCCCCGCGATATTGAGCGCCTCGGAGCTCCTGTGGGGAAAGATGTGAAGGTATCGACCTCATTAAAATCTGTCATATTGACTTTGCATGCTGATGAGTCTGTATTAAAAGGTACGGCATGGGTTCCTTTTAACCAGCCCGGAACCGATATTCGTGAATTACTCAATGCAAATGATCTCATCGTCGATGTTCGAGTGGAGAACTTGTCGTGATTGCACTCGCTCATTCACTGTTAGGGGTTGATCCACTATTCGATGGGGGTCTTTTGTGGACACCTCTTCTCATCGTCATTCTCAAGGTGTTGGTTGTTTTTGTTATTGGCCTTGTTGCAACCATGTTGATGGTGTGGTTCGAACGCAAGGCCATTGCTGGCATGCAAAACCGTATTGGCCCGAATAAAGCAGGACCATTTGGTTTGTTGCAGACATTGGCAGACGGCATCAAGTTGTTCTTTAAAGAAGATCTGATACCAGAAAGATCCGACCGACTTGTTTTCCGCCTAGCGCCGTACCTTTCTTTTGTTCCCGCATTTCTTGCCTTTGCCATCATCCCCCTCGGTGGCGACTATCGCGATGGCAATGGCGGACTCGTCACGTGGTTCGGACACCAAACACGAGTACAGCTTGCCGACCCACCAATTGGCGTTCTTTTTGCCCTTGCCATTTCCTCAATTGCGGTCTATGGCATCATGCTGGCGGGTTGGTCGAGTGGTTCGAAATATCCCTTGCTCGGTTCGGTTCGTGCATCTGCACAAATGGTGAGCTATGAAGCAGCACTCGGCTTGTCGCTAGCCGCAGTCATTTTGGTGACGGGCACGCTCTCCACAAGTGGCATCGTAGGTTCACAAAGTTCACTGGGGTCCTGGAACATTGTGGCTACGGGTGTTATCCCTTTTGCGATCTTCCTCATTTCGGCAACTGCAGAACTCAATCGACCACCGTTTGACTTGGTGGAAGCAGAGCAGGAATTAGTAGGCGGGTTCAACACCGAATATTCATCAATTCGCTTCTCGCTCTTTTTTCTCGCCGAATTTATGAACACCATCACGATGTCTGCGGTCATCGTGACCTTGTTCTTCGGTGGTCCTCAACCTGTCAGCATCGGAAACACCACGCTCGATATTCCGCTCATCAACAACTCGCTTGAAGGCAGTATTTGGCTCATCGCCAAGGTTCTGGTTTTCCTCTATATCTATATTTGGTTCCGAGCATCTCTGCCTCGTTTCCGTTACGACCAACTCATGGACCTTGGCTGGAAGTTCCTGATTCCTGCGTCACTTGGTTGGTTCATGCTTCTCGCAGCGCAACGACTAGCCGACAATGAAAATTGGGACCAGCTCATTGTGATGCCACTGTCTATTGCGGTCATATTGGTGTGCTTTATTTTCATGCAGTTGGCGTTCAGAGCCAGTGCAAAGAATCGTGAATCAGAAGGGGCATCTTTCTAATGGGGTACCTAGGTGGCTTTCTTGTAACTGTTCGTCAACACGGTAAGCGCAACCGCGTTACCACTGAATACTCCGGTGGACGCATGTTCCGTAAGGGTAAAAAAGCAAGTAGCGACGAAAAAATTGCTAAACCCGAGCGCATGCACGGGCGCCATGTCTTGAACCGATACGAAGACGGCATGGAAAAGTGCATTGGGTGCGAACTTTGTGCTGGCGTATGCCCTGCCCGGTGCATTTATGTGCGCGGTAAAGATAACGACCCTATGGAACCCACCTCACCTGGTGAGCGGTTTGGTTTTATTTACGAAATCAATTACCTCCGTTGCATTCACTGCGACTTGTGTGTGGAAGCGTGCCCAACTGAGGCAATCACTGAAACAAAACTCTTTGAATTCTCCTTTACGAATCGCCAAGACGCGATTTACACGAAAAAGGAACTTCTTGTCGATGATGCCGGGTTGCCACAACATTTACCCTGGGAAGACTGGCGACCAGGCGAAGACATCAACACCTCTGGCTGGATGCGCGCTACTTCGCCAAGCGGTAACGCCGAGTTTGAAGGTGTCGTTGCATGGAGTGGTGAACTTGGTTACGGCGTTCGTGAGCCAGAGCCAGTGCAAAGTGAAAGGGACGCCGAATAAATGGAACTCTTCGTGTTTATTTGTTCTGCAGCAATGGTGATTGCTGGTGCGTTAGGAGTTGTTCTCCGTTCGAACCCCGTGCATGCTGCTTTGAGTTTGGTACTCACATTGTTCGGAATTGCTGTGATGTTTGTTTCTCAGGAAGCAGAGTTTCTTGCCGCAGTGCAAGTCATTGTTTATGCCGGAGCAATAGTGGTGCTCTTCTTGTTCGTAATCATGCTCTTAGGCGTCGACCGTGCAGAGAATCTCAAAACAGAGCCACTCGGAATTCAGCGACCTCTAGCTATTGTTTTGAGTCTTGGTTTTGTTGCGCTGCTCGTTGCCACTATTTTGCAAGGCCGTGATTCACTGAACATGCGTGGAGATGGCCTGAACACTGCAGCTAATGGCGATCACGACGCAAACATTCGTCAAATCGCTCGATCTATTTTTAGTGATTATGTTGTGGCCTTCGAAGTTACTTCGATATTGCTTATTGTTGCCGTTGTCGGAACTGTTGTGTTAGCTCGCAAGCGCAAATCCGATAAAGACATCTCCGGAGTGTCTGCATAATGTTTGCCGCAATCGCTCCTACTTCTACCTGGTATCTCATTTTGGGTGCGGTGCTCTTTGGCATTGGCATGGTGGGTGTCCTCGTGCGACGCAATCCACTCATTATGTTCATGAGCATTGAACTCATGTTGAATGCGGTCAATCTCACCTTTGTTGCATTATCAACACAACTCACCGATATCAACGGACAAACTGCCGTTTTCTTTGTACTTGTTGTTGCTGCTGCTGAGGTTGTAGTTGGGCTCGGCATCATCGTGGCAATTATGCGTCGCCGCTCGGAAGTTTCCGTTGATGATCTCTCGGCATTGAAGGGTTAGTAGCAATGCTCCATACAGTTTGGTTAGTACCTGCACTTCCGCTCGCCGGGTTTTTGCTCCTCGTTCTTTTTGGGCGCCGATTAGCTGAACCTAAGGCTGGTTGGCTTGCCGCCACGATGTGTGGGGCTTCATTTTTTGTCACATTGCTCGTCTTCCTCGACATGGTGTCAAAGTCGGCAGAAGAGCGTTCACATGTAGTGCGAGTCTTCTCTTGGATCCCAGTGGGCTCATTGCAAGTAGACCTAGCGTTCCTTGCCGATCAATTGTCCATCACCATGGCGTTGTTTGTTACAGGAATTGGCACACTCATCCACCTATACGCCATCGGTTACATGCATGGTGATCCTAAGTTTTCGAAGTTCTTCATTTATTTGAACCTTTTCGTCTTCTCCATGTTGATGCTGGTGCTTGGCGAGAACTTGCTTGTTACCTTCCTCGGGTGGGAAGGCGTGGGAACGTGTTCCTACTTTCTTATTTCTTTTTGGCATACACGTGACAGTGCCGCAACTGCAGGAAAGAAAGCATTCGTTACCAACCGTGTTGGTGACTGGGGTTTCATGATGGCGATGTTCTTGGCCTTTGGGGCGGTGGGTACGTTGTCTTACGGAACCATTAATAGCGCTGCTCAGGGTGGGTCAATTAGCCATGTCACCGCTACTGCAATTGCGTTGATGTTGTTTGTGGGCGCTTGCGGTAAGAGCGCGCAGCTTCCTTTGTATCTCTGGTTGCCCGATGCAATGGAAGGACCAACTCCAGTATCGGCGCTCATTCACGCTGCCACCATGGTGACCGCTGGCGTCTTTTTGATGACCCGTATGAACCCAGTCATTGCCGAGGCATACCACTGGGCACCAACAATCATTGCTGTTATTGGTGCTGCCACGGCGTTGTTCGCGGCCACGGTTGCCGTTGCGCAAAACGATATTAAAAAAGTCCTTGCGTACAGCACAGTGTCACAACTTGGTTACATGTTTCTCGCCGTTGGGTCGGGGGCGTATGTTGCAGCAATTTTCCACATGATCACGCACGCATTCTTTAAAGCGCTTCTCTTCCTTGGTTCTGGTTCGGTCATCCACGGAATGCATCACGAACAAGACATGCGCAAGATGGGTGCATTGCGTGTACTCATGCCCGTGACCGGCTTTACTTTCATTATCGGCTGGCTGGCAATTGCCGGAGTTCCTCCGTTTGCAGGTTTCTGGTCGAAAGACGAAATCTTGCTCTACGTATTTGCCAACAACCGCGCGTTGTATGTAGTGGGCCTTGTTACTGCATTGCTCACGGCTTTCTACATGACACGTCAAGTAATCATGGTGTTCTTTGGTGAAGCGAAGTGGAAAGATCACAGTGAAGAGCATGGTGCTCATGGAGATTTTGTTCCACATGAGAGTCCAAGAATCATGTTGTTCCCGCTAGTTGTTTTGGCAGTGTTGTCAGTTGGTGGTGGACTTTTGCAGTTGCCCTTTACAAAAGATCTTCACTTCCTTGAAAAGTGGTTGGAGCCAATTGTTGAACATGGTGAAGCGCATATCAGCGGTTCATGGGCCTATGACAATAAGTATCTTTTGATGTTGGGTGCCATTGTGGTTGCACTAGGTGGAATCGCATTGGCAGTGGGTGTTTACGGCAAGAAGAAATTGCCTGCTATTGAGCCACAAATATTGGCTAATGCATGGAACTACGACAAGGGTGTTTCAGCATTCATGGGTGGGCCAGGTCGCCAATCATTTGAAGGTGTTGCTTGGGCCGATGCACATGTCATCGATGGAGCAGTGCGTGGAACCGGGTCAGTTGTGCGTAAGTCAAGTGGCTTGGTGCGCAAAATTCAAAGCGGTTACGTACGCGTATACGCCGCCGCCATTGTCATTGGCGTACTTGCCATGTTGGCGTGGTTTATGTGGAGAGGAGTGGCGTGATGATTGCTGAAGTAGGCCACAGTGCGTCAATGTCGTTTCCTATTCTGACTGCACTCATTTTTGTTCCGCTGTTGGGCGCAATTGCTGCCGTTCTTTCCAGCAACCGACGACCCGAGTGGACAAAGCTCATTGCATTAATTTCAAGCGTAGGTACTGCTGGGCTCAGCATTTGGATGCTGGCAAGTTTTAAGACCTCAGAAGGTGGATTCCAGTTCACCTCCCAGCATGCATGGATTCGTGAGTGGGGAATTGGTTGGCACCTCGGTGTAGACGGAATATCTCTGTTCCTCGTTGTATTAACGGGTTTACTTTTTCCTTTGGTCATTGTGGGTATCGACCCTCATCATGGGCATAAGCGTTACCTTGCATGGCTGCTTCTTCTTGAAGCCGGGGTGATGGGCAGTTTCCTCAGCCTCGACCTCTTCTTGTTCTTTGCATTTTTCGAAATTGTTTTGGTGCCGATGTATTTCCTCATTGGCGGATGGGGTTACGACCAGCGTGTTTACGCTGCAACGAAGTTCTTCTTGTACACGATGTTCGGATCAGCATTCATGCTGGTCGGAATTATCGCAACTGCAGTTCTTGCAAAGAACAGCTTGGGCTACGTCACCTTCGACTTGGTGACACTCGCGGAACAGGCATCCTTTGGCACGAACACTGCTCGCTGGTTGTTCTTTGCTTTTGCCATTGCGTTTGCCGTGAAGGTGCCGCTCTTTCCACTGCATACATGGTTGCCCGACGCCCACACACAGGCCCCCACTGGTGGCTCGGTCATTTTGGCCGGTGTGCTCTTGAAGCTCGGAACATATGGGTTCTTACGATTTGGTTTGTATCTCTTCCCTGAAGCAGCCGTTTGGGCAAAGCCTCTCTTTCTCACGCTTGCCGTTGCAGGAATTTTGTGGGGGGCCATTGCAGCAACAATGCAAAAAGACTTGAAGCGTCTCGTTGCCTATTCTTCAGTAGCTCACCTCGGATTCATTGTCCTCGGTACTTTCGCGTTTACGTCAGTGGCTCTCACTGGTGGTGTCATGCAAATGGTGAACCACGGAATTTCTACCGGAGCACTCTTCTTGCTTGTAGGAATGATTTACGAGCGTCGCCACACTCGCCAAATTGCAGAACTCAAAGGTCTGCAATCTGTCGCCCCAATTTTTGCTGCTGCCTTTATGGTGGTGATGCTCTCATCAATTGGAGTTCCGGGCCTCAACGGTTTCGTTGGCGAGTTCCTCATCCTCATCGGCTCATTCGAAAATGCGCGCTGGTGGGTTGTGGTGGGCACAACCGGTGTCATCTTGGCAGCGCTGTATTTGTTGTGGGCATACCAGCGTGTATTTCATGGCGAGGTTGATGAAGCAAATGCTTCATTCCCAGAACTAACGCCTCGTGAAGGAATGCTCCTCTTCACCTTCATTGCCGCAATCGTATTTACTGGCGTGTATCCAAAGCCAATGTTGGATCGGATTGAGCCAAGTGTGAAGGTATTGGTGACACACGTAGAAGAACGCAGCGGTCGTACTTTTGAGCCTGATGTTGTGGAAGTGAAAAAGGCTCCAGCCGCTAAAGAAGAAAAGCACGAGGACCACTGATGTTGTTCGCCGCCGAAAAACTTGCCGGACCAAGTGTTCCTTGGTTTTATCTCAACCCTCTTTTCATCTTGCTAGGTGGCATTGTTGTTCTCATGCTGGTGGGTTCTCTCGCCCCCCAATGGCCACGTCATTGGTATGGAGTTTTTAGTGCCGCCACTGCTGCAATTACTTTAATTTCTACCGTTTTGTTATGGGACAACGTGACGAATGAAAAGCCGCGAGCAATTTTCGGTGATGCATTAGCGCTCGACCACTTTGCTCTTCTCGGCACAATCAGTATTTGTGCCGCGGTGTTTTTGTGCAGTTTGCTCACAAGTGATTATCTCCAGCGTGACTCCGACGACGGGCCAGAGCTATATGTGTTGTATCTCACCGCAGCTATCGGTGGCATCATCATGGTTTCCTCTAACGATCTCATCGTTCTCTTCCTCGGATTAGAAACGTTGAGCCTGTCGCTTTATGTACTTGCGGCAAGCAATCGTCGTCGCAGTGAGAGCCAAGAATCTGGTCTGAAGTACTTCATTCTGGGCGGCTTTTCGTCGGCTTTTTTTCTGTACGGCATTGCGCTTGTTTATGGTGCAACAAAAACAACGAACATCACCGGCATCTTCACAGCGCTATCTACTTCGCAATCAGTACCCCGTAATGATGTTTTCCTACTCGTAGGTACTGGCCTCATGCTCGTGGGCTTGGCCTTTAAAGTGGCAGCAGTCCCCTTTCACATGTGGACACCCGATGTGTACCAAGGTGCACCAACTCCGGTCACAGCATTTATGGCATCGGCTGGAAAAACCGCAGCATTCGCTGCCCTGCTTCGCGTTACCTTGACAGCATTGCCAACACGTGTCGACGACTGGCGCCCCATCATTTGGGTGCTTGCACTTTTGAGTATCATCGTGGGTTCTCTCCTTGCTGTGACGCAAACAAATGTCAAGCGCATGCTTGCGTACTCATCAATTAGCCATGCTGGTTTTATGTTGGTAGGCATCGAGGCCGCAGCGCATCCAAATAGTCCCGATGCAGGAAATGGCATCTCAGGTGTAATGACCTATTTGTTGCTGTACACCGTTTTGGTGATTGGCACTTTTGCTGTCGTTGGCTTGGTAGCACGCAAGGGCGATACCGCAACTGAATTGTCTGACTTTAAGGGTCTTGGAAAGCAACAGCCCGCGCTTGCATTGGCGCTCACCGTGTTTCTCCTTGCACAAGCAGGCGTGCCACTCACATCAGGTTTTGTTGCAAAGTTTGGTGTCATCAAGGCTGCTGTTGAAGTCAACAGTTACGCAATTGCAATTGCAGCAATGGTGGCATCGGTCATTGGTGCATTCCTCTACTTGCGCATCATGGTGAGTGTATGGCTTGAAGAAGTGACCGCAGAAAACACACCTATACAAGTGCCTTTCTTAACGGGTCTTGCTGTAGCAATGGCCGCTATTTTTACCATTGCCATAGGTGTAGTTCCTGGTTGGTTGCTCGACGCAACACAACAAGTTGCAGCACTTACTGGTCGCTAGTAGTTATTTCTTTTAGCGAGTGAGTTCGGTAATTTCATAGCCCCCACTGCGAGCAGCTGCAAGAACTGTTGCAGCATGTTCGAGGCCTCTTGTTTCCAGAACAATTTGGACTCCGGTTTCACGCACATGAAGGTCAACTCCTTCGCGCACATGTTCTACCTCAACAAGGTTTGCACCGTTTTCTGCGAACAAACTTAAAAGTTGTGCGAGTCCACCGGGCCGATCAGAGATGCGTACAAACACAATGAGGCGACGCCCTGCTTGGGTTTCGTGGCGACGAATGAGCCCAGGAATGAGACCCATATCTACGTTGCCACCAGAAAGAACCACACACGTTGTGCCCTGTGTAGATGGCGACACCAATCCGCGCATGAGTGCTGACACACCAACGGCGCCGCCACCTTCAACAAGTAACTTTCCGCGCTCCATGAGAAGAACCATTGCGTCAGCAACATCTTCCTCATCTACAACAACGACATCGTCGAGCCACTTTTCAATAATGGGTCGCGTAATTGCGCCGGGTCGTTTTACTGCAATACCGTCGGCAAGAGTGACAACGGGTCCGTCGGGCCCAGGGGAGTGTGCGTAAGGCGCGCATGCACTGACTTGAACACCAATGACTTTGATACTGGGGTCAAATTGTTTGAGTGCAATTGCTGTACCGCCTGCTAAACCACCTCCGCCGAGTGGAATGACAACAGTGCGTAAATTTTCAATGTCGTGAATGAGTTCAAGCCCAAGTGTTGCTTGACCAGCAATCACTGCAAGATCGTCATAGGGGTGGCAAAACGCCATTCCGGTTTCTTGTGCGCGTTCCATGGCATGAGCAACGGCATTATCAAGAGACTCGCCTCCTTCGGAAGCTGTTGCATCGTATGCACGACAGGCAGCAATTTTTGAAAGCGAAGCTCCGGAAGGGACGAAAATTTCACACTTCACACCGTGTGCTTTTGCCGCAAAAGCCAGCGCTCCTGCGTGATTGCCAGCACTTCCGGCAACGACACCATGTTGGGCGCTTGCCCCGAGCGTCGAAAGCTTGTTGAGCGCCCCTCGAATTTTGAATGAACCGGTGCGCTGAAGGTTTTCAGCTTTCAGCACAATGGTGCCTCCGCAGAGTTCACTTAAGGCAGCCGATGGGGTGATGGGGGTGTGTTTCACATAGGCACGCCCCGCGTCTGCTGCAGAAAGAATGTCTTGTGGAGTGATTGTTGTTTCGCCCATCTGCACCTACCGTAGCCCTATGCGTGCAATCCTCATTGCGAACAAAGGCGACGCTGACGGCGGACATGTTGTTGCCGCCTTCCAAAACATGGGGTATGTCTTTACTCAACTCACACGAGAAGAATCAGACCAGTGGCCACTTTTGGGTGACGATGTGCAATTGGTGGTGTCGTTAGGTTCTGATTGGTCGGTTTATTGGCCGGAAGTGGCACACCATGTGTACAAAGAGAGTCAACTGCTGAGAAGTGCTCACCAGGCGGGAATCCCCTTGTTGGGGGTCTGTTTTGGGGCTCAAATACTGGCTTTTGCCCTTGGTGGCGAGGTAAAGGCGGCTCATCACCCCGAAATTGGGTGGTTTTCAGTGGACTGGGAGCCTGAATTCACCCAAAAAATGCCAGATTTTGTAATATAGGAGTCAAAGGCCTCTTTGTTTTGAGAAAACAATACTGAAATGCCAAGATCAAATTGATTAATAAATTTGAGTGTATCTTTGCTTGCTCGCCAGCTTTTCCAAACACC
>JANRCO010000091.1 GCA_030726975.1 Ilumatobacteraceae bacterium
GCATTACGACATGTTCATTCCCCCCGCAGAAGCCCAGATCTGGGCAAAAAGCTCCGCTGGAGTGCAGGCATTCCAGTGTGGTCGGAGTGTTGGCGTCCAGTTTCACCCCGAAGTGACCCCGGCAGTGGTGCAGCGGTGGTCGCGGGTAGGTTCAGCGACCGGGCCCGTCGAACTTCAGCAAGCGGGCATTGACCCCGAGACCTTGCTCGAAGAGACTGTCCGCCGGGCCGACACCTATGCGAGTCAGTGTGCAGTGCTACTGGAATGTTTTGTTGCTCAAATGCACAAGTAACAGCCTGAAATCTTGCTGGGAACGGGCGATGGTTTCCTCTCAAATGCATGTCAAGTAGTAGTTTCGTATGCGATGTCCGACTTCTTGCGTTCATATCTCACCGTGTTTTGGTTTGGGCTCCTCGCTTTTGCATTGGCTGGGCTTTTGCTGTGGGTCTCGTCGCTTTTGCGGCCGAATCACCCTACGCGCGAAAAACTGATGTCCTATGAAAGTGGTGTGGACCCTGTTGGCGAAGGCTGGTCGCAAAGCCAAATTCGTTATTACGTTTTTGCACTTTTGTTCGTCGTCTTCGATGTGGAAGCAGTCTTTTTATTCCCATGGGCAACGCAACTCGAGCGTTACGGATCATTCGGACTCATTGAAATGGGCGTCTTTGTCGCTGTTTTGTTGCTCGGGCTTGTTTATGCGTGGCGCAAGGGAGTGTTGCGGTGGGTGTAACAACACAATGTATGCCAGGTGAATTGCGCATTTGCAGAATAAAAAAGGCGAAGGGCTAAAAAT
The DNA here is from genome assembly GCA_030726975.1 of Ilumatobacteraceae bacterium. Classification (GTDB taxonomy): domain Bacteria; phylum Actinomycetota; class Acidimicrobiia; order Acidimicrobiales; family Ilumatobacteraceae; genus F1-20-MAGs119. Next base: position 794 of record JANRCO010000091.1, read on the forward strand.
ATGGGACTCGTAGAACGTGGTCGGCTACCCAAGCCTTTGACCTTACTTTTCAACATGGGACGCTCGTACAGTTTGTGGGTGTACCAGTGGGGTCTCGCATGTTGCGCCATTGAAATGGGCGCCGCCTTTGGTTCGCCGCGCTACGACGTGATGCGTCTTGGCGTTATTCCTCTCCCTGCAAGCCCGCGACAAGCAGACCTTGTGGTGATTTCAGGAACAGTGACCGACAAAATGGCTCCTGCAATTAAGCGTTTGTACGAGCAGATGCCAGAACCGAAATACGTTATTTCAATGGGAAGTTGCGCGAACTGTGGCGGACCTTATTGGGACAGTTACTCAGTAACTAAAGGCGTCGATCAAATCATTCCGGTCGATGTTTACGTTCCTGGTTGCCCACCACGACCAGAAGCACTTCTCGAAGGAATCGTGTTATTGCAACAACGCATTAAAAATGAAGATATGGCTGCGCGTTGGCGTGGCGACGGATACGTCGCTATGAACCGTGATGCTGCAGCTGTTGCCGAGCGGAAAGGTGAACCCGTTGTCGTCTCCCGCTGAAGCAACTCCGCGTCAAGATCAGATGCGTGAACAATTACTGAGCGATGTAACGGCTTGCTTGGGCGATGCGCTCGTAGAGTCGCACATCAACGTTGGCAACGACCTGTGTGTGCGTATCGCTACCGATGCATGGGCAACAAGTGCCGCAGCATTAAAGGCAAGTTTAGGTTTCGACTACTTCTGCTTTCTTTCAGCAATCGACTGGATGCCATCTCCTTTTGGAAAAGGTGAAGAAGACCCAACTGCAGAACGAGAAGAGCGCAGCACGGAAATCAAACAAGGCCTTGCTGGTGGCGAAACACGGATGCAAGTTTTCGCACGTCTAGTGAATCACCGTACGCATGTGGGTATCACCATGAAAACCGATGTTCCCGATGCAGCTCCAGAAGTTCCCTCGTGGGTGAGTGTTTTTGCTGGGGCAAACTGGCACGAACGAGAAACTCATGAAATGTTCGGTATCTCATTTTCTGGTCACCCCGATTTGCGCAACATGTATCTGCCAACCGATTTTGAGGGGCACCCATTGCGCAAAGACTTCCCACTGCTATCACGCATGGTGAAACCGTGGCCGGGAATTGTCGATGTAGAACCACTTCCTGGTGGCGGCGATGAAGACGAAGCGGAAGGATCAGCGCCATGACAATGATTAGTGATCGTCAACAGTTGGCGTATATCGCATCGCAAGCAGCAGATGCGCGCGTCAACGTAGAACTTGAAACTGAGGGGATGACCCTCAACATTGGGCCGCAACACCCCGCTACCCACGGCACATTGCGCATTATTGCTCGTCTCGACGGTGAGCAAGTGCTATGGGCGGAACCATCTTGTGGTTACATGCACCGCGGTTATGAAAAATTGACCGAAGTGCGCACGTTCCCGCAAGTTACTGCACTTGTGAACCGCATCGACTGGCTTGGCAGTTTTGCAAATGAAGTGCCATTTATTCTGGCGGCAGAACAGTTGATGGAAATTGAAGCACCACCTCGTGCGCAACACATCCGAACCATTTTGTTTGAGCTTTCCCGCATTGCGAACGTTTCGCTCTTCCTTGGAGATCTCGGAGTGCAGCTCGGTGCAATCACCCCTGTCTTTTTTGCATTCCGCGACCGCGAATATGTATTGAACCTCATTGAAGGTGCAACCGGCGGACGCTTCCACCCCAACTTCGACCGTATTGGTGGACTCAAAGACGACCTGCCAGCAGGTTGGATTGATGAAACACGTGCAGTGATGAAAAAGATGCGGAAGTTCTGCGACGAAATTGAGAACTTGCTTTTCGGCAACGAAATATTTGAATCACGTACTCGTGGTATTGGTGTCATCCCGCGCGATGTTGCATTGCAGTACGGCATGTCTGGTGCAAACTTGCGCGCAAGCGGTGTCGACTGGGACCTCCGTCGCGATCAGTCACTACCAATGGCATGGGACAAGGTTGATTGGAAAGTATGGACACACAACGATGGCGACTCGTATGCACGTTGCTGGGTTCGTCTCCAAGAAACACGTGAATCTACTTATATTGTCGAACGCCTTTTAGACACATTGCCTAGTGGTCCTGTGATGACCAAGGTGCCACGCATTATTAAGGTGCCAGAAGGCGAAGCTTGGATATCAACAGAAAACCCGCTCGGCGAAATGGGTTATTACGTTGTGTCAAAGGGTGACCTCGGACCTTTCCGTGTGAAGATCCGCTCAGCAAGTTTCAACAATATTTCCATCGTGCCGTGGCTGTTGAAAGGTGTATACGTCCCCGACATCATCACCATTCTCGCTTCGTTGTACTTCATCCTCGGAGACATCGATCGCTGATGTACGCCTTGCTTTCCAGCATCCCTTATTGGGGGGAAACACTTTTGCGCCTGCTTGGGGGCGCTGTTGCTGTTCTCCTACCAGCAGGAACCATCGTCTATTTGTTCTTATTCAAGATGATGTCGTTTATGCAAAGTCGTCTGGGGCCAATGGAAGCAGGGCCTTACGGTTCAATGCAACTGTTTGCTGAAGTAGGCAAGTGGTTGCAAAAAGAAGATCTCTTGCCAGAACGCGCCGACAGCTTTGTATTCAAGATTGCCCCGCTCATTGTTCTCGCAAGCACATTCCTGCTTGTTGCTGTTGTGCCGTTTGGCCCCGATGCATGGTTCACCAACTTCGAGACTGGTGTGTTTTATGCACTTGCAGTGTCGTCAATTTCAGTACTTGGCATTTTGATGGCGGGTTGGTCAAGCGCCAACAAGTATTCGTTGCTGGGTGGCTTGCGTGCAGCAGGCCAGCTCATCGCATATGAACTGCCGATGATCCTCGCGGTTGTGGGCGTTGTCATTCAGGCCGGCTCAATGAATTTGCAGAACATTGTTGTTGCGCAAAATGCAGGCAGCATTTTTGGCTTTGATGGTTTAGGTAATCCTTATCTCCTCACGCAATTTGTTGGCTTTGTTATTTTTATGATTGCTGTACAAGCAGAATTAACACAGACTCCTTTTGACATGCCTATTGCCGAATCTGAGTTGGTGTCGGGTTACATGACTGAATACTCGGGTTTCCGATTCCTGATGTTCTTCATTGGTGAATTCGCAACCGCTGGCGTGTTTGCGTTCATCGCATCGGTGCTTTTCCTTGGTGGTTGGGGTGTTCCTTTCTCCTGGTTCGGATGGACAGGAATCGACGACGTCGACAATTGGATGAATATCGGCGGACCACTCATCATGCTCACGAAGATGCTCGGTCTGGTTTTCATCATCATGTGGGTGCGTTTTAGTTACCCACGTTTTCGTGAAGATCAATTGCAGCGTTTTGCGTGGAAGTTTCTAATTCCTGTTTCGCTCGTCAACATCATGGCGACGTCAGTTCTGAAGGTTGCGTTCTAATGGCAAAAGTACCCGGATTATTCAAAGGCCTCGGAGTCACCTTTGGCACCATGGTGGAAACCATCACGAAGGGTGCCAATACCGTTCAATATCCGCACGCAAAAGAGGCACCCCCAGTGCGCGCTCGCGGAGTCATTGCACTCCACGAGGGCAACTGCACATCGTGCATGTTGTGCGTGCGTTCATGTCCCGACTGGTGCATTTACATTGAAGGACATAAAGAACTTGCCCCGCCACGTCGTGCCGGTGGCAAGCCCCGTGCGGTCAACAAACTTGATCGTTTCGATATCGACTACGCATTGTGCATGTATTGCGGAATATGCGTTGAAGTGTGTCCGTTCGACGCGCTTTTCTGGAGTCCTGAATACGAATACTCTGAGCCACGTATTGCCGACCTCTTACATGACAAGGCGAAACTCGGAGAGTGGATGGAAACCGTTCCAGCAGCGCCTGAATTAGAAGTAGGCGCCGACAAGAAAGGCAAAAAGTAACTGTGGTTGCTCAAAATATTGCCTTCGGAATTATTGCGGTCATCATGGTGGTAGGAGCGTTGCGTGTAGTCACTGTCAACAACGTGGTACACGCAGCATTGTGGTTGGTGCTTGTGCTCGCAGGTGCAGCAGCCCAATATATTTTGCTCACTGCAGAGTTCGTTGCAGTGACACAAGTTCTTGTGTATATCGGTGCTGTGATGGTGCTCTTCTTGTTTGGCACCATGTTGACGCGAGCCCAACTTGGTAAAGAGAAACTACTGAACAACCCGACGTGGTATCTCGGTATACCAGCCTCGCTACTTCTCTTGGGTGTCATGATTTTGGCGCTCATTTCAAGTTTTGGCGATGAAAAACTCCCAACCGACTCTGAACTAGTGAGTACTCAAGCAATTTCAGATCAAATTTTTGGGCCGTATTTGCTGCCATTTTGGGCGTTATCATTTGTGTTACTTGTGGCCGTTATCGGCGCAATTGTTTTGGCAAGGAAGGACTAACAGATGTTGGTGAATCAATTCCTCATCCTTGCAGCAGTGCTTTTTTGTATTGGCGTCTACGGAGTCATCGCTCGACGCAATGCGGTCATGGTCTTAATGTCTATTGAACTCATTTTGAACTCAGTCAATATCAACTTTCTCGCATTTGCTTTACGTAACGGCAGTGTCGATGGCCACGTATTTGCGTTGTACATCATTGCGGTTGCTGCGGCTGAAGTAGGAGTAGGTTTGGCGCTCGTCCTTCTCGTGTATCGCAATCGGAAATCTATTGCACTCGATGAACTTTCAGAAATGAAGGGTTAATGATGTTTGCAGAGGCATCAACAGTGGCTGACAAAGCCTTGTCGTCAGGCTGGTTCTTAGAACACGCCTTCATTATTCCTATTATTCCGGCAGTAGCTTTTGCCCTCATTATTTTCTTTGGCAAGAAGTTGCCAATGAAAGGCAGTGAGCTCGGCATCCTCTCCATGCTTGCTTCGCTTGTCTTCTCAGTCGGAGCGGCTCTGCAATGGATCAGTCGAGTTAATGGTGCAGCCAAAGAGCAGTACGTTGAACCCGTCATTCGTTCTTGGACTTGGTGGGATAGCGGTGGATTCGAATTTGGCATTGGCCAACACATCGACGGTCTCTCACTCACCATCTTGGTAGTGGTTGCTTTCATCTCTTCTTTAGTGCAGATCTATTCACTTGAGTATTTGCGCGGAGACCGCAGGTACACACATTTCTTTGCCTCTCTTACTTTGTTCTCGGCAGGAATGTTGAACATGGTGGTTGCAGAAAACATGATTCAACTCATTTTGGGTTGGGAAATCATGGGTCTTTGCTCGTTCATGTTGATTGGGCACTGGTGGGAAGAAGGGGCAAATAGTCGAGCAGCACTCAAAGCCTTCTTCACCACACGCACCGGAGACATTGGCCTTTTGGTGGGTACCAGCGTTTTGTTCTTCAGTGCCAACTCGTGGACACAGGAAAACTTGGGAGTTTCAGGGTTCAGCATTCGTGGACTTTCTGCATGGGCATTAACAGGCGACCCAAGCCATGCCGCAATCACCGTTGGTGCAGTTGCGCTCTTCATCGCTTGTATTGGTAAGAGTGGTCAGTTCCCACTCCACACATGGTTACCCGATGCAATGGCAGGGCCAACACCTGTCAGTTCGCTTTTGCATTCGTCCACCATGGTGGTTGCTGGCGTCTTCCTTGTTGGCCGTTTGTACCCCGTGTTCTTTGAGGGAATGAATATTCTCGGCAGTGGAGTGAACCTCATTACGGTGATTGGCGGAATCACCATCGTTGTGGCGGCCGCACTTGCATTTGTGCAAACCGATATTAAAAAGGTGTTGGCGTATTCCACAGTGAGCCAACTGGGTTACATGATGATGGGTCTTGGCGCAGGTGCATGGTTGCCCGCGGTATTCCATATTTTCACCCACGCATTTTTTAAAGCATGTCTCTTCTTGGCCGCAGGCTCAATTAGCCATAGCGCATCGCATCACTCCTTTGAAATGAAAAAAGATATGGGTGGATTGCGCAAATTCATGCCTATTACGTTCACAACATGGGTCATTTCCACCCTGGCACTATGTGGCGTGTTCCCTTTTGCCGGATTCTTTTCCAAAGATGAAATCATCGACAACGTCGGACACAACGGCTACACGGTATTCATGGTTGTCGGGCTCGTTGGCGCCTTCATGACTGCTGCGTATATGACGCGCGCAACGTACCTCACCTTTTTTGGTGAACCACGCGGAGCTTCTGCTGGCGAATCACACGATGACCATGGCGACGCTCATGCAACACATGACCCGCACGATGCTCACGACTCTCACGATGCACATGCAAGCCACGGGCCACACGAAAGTAATTTACTCATTACCGTCCCGCTCATGATTCTCGCCACCCTTGCTTTGAGTGCCGGTCTCTTTAACGCAACACCATTTGGCAAGAGCTGGGAGCGCATGGCGAAGTGGGTAGAGCCAAGCTCAGTTGTTGTGGAAGACATGGCTCGTGCATCTGTGGGCGAAACCCGCGGTGCTCCCTCAGCAATTGCCGCTGAAGAAAGCGCCCACAAAGATTCAGTATGTGGAACCAGTACCCCCGCTACAGGAATTTGTTATGCGCCACAACTGCAGCACGCTCCTTTCAAATGGGCGAAGGGAGCAATGTCGGTGTTCATTGTTCTCATGGGAATGCTCATCAGTTGGCTCATCAGTGTGCAGATGTATACCAAAAAATCTGGTTTCTTTGTTGGGCTCACAAGCCGTAATAAGGTGCTCGCGCTGGGGTACCGCTTCTTGGTGAACAAGTACTACCTCGATCACCTTTATGAAAAAGTGATTGTGCATGGCATTGCACACCCCATAGCAAAAGCCGCTTATTGGGTGAACCAAAACATTCTCGACGGCATCGTCAATAGTGCTGGTCTTGTAACGCGGCGCGTTGCAGGTTGGGTTTATCGTAATGTCGACCAGCGTGTGGTTGACGGAGCAGTAAATGGTTCTGGCGCAGTCGCGCGCGGAACTGGAAATGTATTACGTCCGGTGCAGTCTGGAAAAGTAAGTCAGTACGGGGCCTTGTTATTTGCTGCTGCAGCAGTAGCCGGACTCGTACTCATCATTGTGAATACCTGAGTTTTAATACGTAAACAACATCAACAATTGAGGAGCTATACGGCATGGACATACTCCGTGACCACAACTGGGTGCTAAGCGTCGGCACCTTCTTACCACTGGCCGGTGTGCTGGTGATGTTGTTCATCCCTAAAGCGGAAGAGCAACTACAGAAGGCCGTTGCACTGATCACTGCACTAGCAACGCTTGGCGTTGGTGTGTACACCCTCACGTTGTTCAACTACGACCGCGCTGGAGAAATGCAATTTGTTGCACAAACAAATTGGATCTCTGTCATTAAAAGCACGTATTACATCGGTATTGATGGCATCAGCTTGCCGTTGTACATCTTGTCGATGGTCATCACCGTGCTCGTCATGATCTACAGCTGGGACCATATTCCCTCACCAGGGAATCCAAAAGCATTCCTCATGCTGATGCTTGTTTTGCAAACGGGTATGGCCGGAACCTTTATTTCGCAAGACCTGATTTTGTTCTTTGTCTTCTTTGAACTTGTTCTCTTGCCGATGTACTTCATGATTGGTGTGTGGGGTGGCGAAAACCGCCAATACGCATCTCTCAAGTTCTTTTTGTACACGATGTTTGGCTCGGCATTGATGCTGGTTGCGTTCCTTGCATTGTTCTTCAAAACCGGGGCAGAAAGTTTCGCCATTCCCTACCTTGTCGAAAATGGCGGTGCGATTGCCAAGAACACTCAGGTGTGGATTTTTGCGGGAATGTTCATTGGTTTTGCCGTCAAAGTTCCGATGTTCCCCTTCCATACGTGGTTGCCCGATGCGCACACCCAAGCTCCAACTCAGGGCTCAGTTATTTTGGCTGCAGTACTTTTGAAGCTCGGAACCTACGGATTCATCCGCATTGCCATTCCGATGTTGCCCGACGCAGCTATGGAGTGGGCTCCGTATATCGGTCTCCTTTCAGTGATCGGAATCATTTACGGTGCACTGGGTTGTTTGGCGCAAACCGACATGAAACGACTGATTGCATTTTCATCGGTAGCTCACATGGGCTTCGTGATGTTGGGTATTTCAACGCTCACCTCATTTGGTATGAATGCTGCAGTGTTTGGCATGGTGGCTCACGGTCTCATCACCGGCATGTTGTTCTTCGTTGCTGGAAGTGTGAAGGAGCGCTATCACACCTTGGAAATTGCTCGACTCAGTGGAATGTTGAAGCAAGTGCCGCACCTTGCCTGGATTCTTGGCTTCTGTGTCATGGCATCACTCGGTTTACCTGGACTCGCAGGATTCTGGGGAGAGTTTCCCGCCATTTTGTCGGCCTACAGCCCAATGGAAGGTCTCTCAGAGACAACGTTCCGCATCTATATGGTCATTGCTGCAATGGGTACCGTTCTTGCGGCCGCCTACTTGCTGTGGCTCTTCCAGCGCACAGCTTTTGGTGAGCCAACGGCTGAATTTGGCGGATCCACATCAGATGCGCATGGACACGATGATCACTCCGATCACGACGATGCACATCACAGCGACATTCATGACGTAACAATTTACGAATGGGTGGCCTGGACACCGTTGCTCATCGGCATTGTTCTTTTCGGTGTGATGCCGAACTTGCTGTTCAAACTCATCGACCCGGCAGTTGCCGCAATCGTTACTCAAATCGGAGGCTAACGAAGTGCTCTCCACGCTCTTTGCTGCAGCAGACTGGGCTGCACCAACAATCGATTATCACGCCATTGCGCCTGAAATCATTGTTGCTGCCGGAATTTGTGTTGTCTTACTTGCCGATCTCTTCATTGCCGATCGCAGTAAGTGGCTGTTGTCAACAGTTGCAGGCTTTACATTGCTTGGTGCTTTCATCCCTGTTCTGACGCTTGCATTAAGTGATGGGGGCCCGCGCTCGTTGTTTGATGGTCGTTACGCCATCGACGACTTCAGCCTTGTTCTGAAGGGCCTCTTTTTACTGAGCGCCTATGTCATTGTGCTGTTGTCGACAACGCATATTGAAGAGGGCGACTATTACCAAGGCGAGTATTGGGTGCTCATGCTGTCGAGTATTTTAGGCATGATGATGATGACCTCGAGCCGCGACCTCATCTCTATTTTCGTCGCGCTCGAATTCCTTTCTATTCCTGCCTACATGCTTGCTGCATGGCGCAAGCGCGACGCAAAGAGCAACGAAGCAGGTGTGAAGTATTTCCTCTTGGGTGTGTTTGCTTCAGCAGTGATGCTCTATGGCATGTCTTTGCTCTACGGAGTGGCAAACTCCACCTTGTTGTCTGATCTTGCATCGGAAATCAGCGGAGATCTCACTGCAATTCGAGTTCTTGCAGTGGTATTTGTTGTGGTGGGTTTTGCCTTCAAAGTATCTGCGGTTCCCTTTCACACTTGGGCCCCCGATACCTATGAAGGTGCACCGACTCCAGTCACCGCCTTTTTATCTGTTGCCTCGAAAGCCGCGGGTTTCGTTGCGCTGGTGACGGTGCTTTACGTGGCTGTTCCGGGAGCAGCAGATGTATGGCAACCACTCATTTGGGTACTGGCTGCTCTCACCATGACTGTGGGCAACGTGATGGCTCTGCGCCAAACAAACATTGTGCGGATGTTGGCGTATTCGTCAATTGCGCAAGGCGGATTCATTTTGATGCCACTTGCTGTTGCTGCAGAAGGAAACTCCAGTGCTGCAGTACTGCGTTCCGTCGTGACGTATCTCATTGTTTATGCCGCAACAAACCTCGGAATGTTCGGCATTATTTTGGCAGTGAGTCGCAAGACCCGAAGCGGCGAATTGGCGTCGTTCGGTGGGCTCTTTAGTTACGCACCTGGCCTAGGAGCACTGGCAACAATCTTCCTTGCGTCGCTTGCCGGAATCCCGCCGCTTGCTGGATGGATTGGTAAGTTCTCAGCATTTCAAGCAGTACTAGAAGCCGGGACAACTTGGGGTTATGTGCTTGCTGTTATTGGAGCAGTGAACTCTGTTATTGCCTTTGGTTACTACGGAAATGTGATGCGTGAAATGTGGATGCGTCCCGTTCCTAATGGCGATACGTCGGCAATAGCTACACCGGCGCCACTCAAATTGGCACTAGGCATTACTGGTTTAGCGACACTTGCTCTCGGTATCTTGCCTGGCGTGGCGTTGCACTTCGGTGATATCGCAGTGTTCTCAAGTGCCTTTGGTGGCTAGTTCACTTCACGAAACCATTCGCGCAGCGGGTGGAGCAATTCCATTTCGCGACTTCATGAATATTGCTCTTTACGGTGAAGACGGTTTTTATGCGCGCCGCGGTGAAGCGGGGCGTCGAGGAGACTTCATTACTTCTCCTGAAGTCGGGCCGCTTTTTGCCACCGTGCTTGCACGAGCCCTCGATGCATGGTGGAAAGAAATGGGTTCACCAGAATCTTTCACTGTGATGGAAGTAGGGGCAGGGCCTGGCACCTTGGCTCGTGGACTCATTGCTGCACAACCAGAATGCAGCAAGGTATGGACCTATGTTGCTGTAGAAATTTCCGAGCAGCAAAGAGCCAAACATCCTTCTGGGGTCATCTCTCTTGCTGAAATACCCGAAGGAAAGTTCACGGGAGTAGTTATTGCTAATGAACTTCTCGACAATCTTGCTTTTGATCTGTGTGTATTCGACCAAGAGTGGCGTGAATCTTGGATTGGATTGAACGGTGATCAATTAGTAGAGGTTTTACAACCGCTCAGTGAGCCGTCGCCTTTTTTACCAGTTTTTGCCAAACATGGTGCACGTGTGCCGGTGCAAAGAGAAGCACAGGAATGGTTAAGAAGCATTTTGCAAAAAATCGAAAATGGGCGTGTTCTTGTTTTTGACTATTGCACGCCTCTTACGGCAATGGCAGCAGCACAGCCATGGCGCGAATGGTTGCGAACATATGTAGGGCATGAAAAAGGCCAGCATTACTTAAACATTCCAGGGCACCAAGACATCACTACTCAAGTGATGATCGATCAACTCGCTGCTGTCAAAGCTCCAGAGTCGGTACGAAGTCAGTCGCAGTTTTTGCAACTGTGGGGAATTGATGAGTTGGTAGAGGAGGGCAGGTTGGCATGGGAGGCCGCAGCTGCTGCGCCAAACTTGGCTGCAATGAAAATGCGCTCACGCATCAGCGAAGCAGCTGCACTTTTGGACCCCAATGGTTTGGGTTCATTTAGCGCACTTACTTTTACTCCGTAAACAACTATTTTGGGCGTACCACTTGGTCGACCAATGTACCAATAGCAAGCCAATTCACGGTTTCAGTTCGTGGAATACCAGCCATCCCAACAAGTGCTAGACCCATTGCTATGCCAAGAAATAGTGATGCCAACATTTCTGTATCAAGGGAGGCAATAATGCTGCCTTCCTCTTTGGCCTCTTCAATAATTTTTACGTACAAAGCAAAATGCTCGCGTACTCGTGGTGCAAGGACGTCGTGTGCAAGCGGGTCTCGCCACGATGCGTAGTACGTTTCCACGAGCAATTTCTGGGCGTTGGTGAAATCGTCGTCGTCGCTATTGCGAGGAATAAGCGATGCAATTTTGCTGAGCTATGGCGCACTATCGGCAGGTAACTTTTCCAAAGCGCGCACGTTGGAGAGCAACTGCGCATTGAAGGTATCCTCAAGTGCGGCGCGAAAGAGCTCTTCTTTGTTTGCAAACCAGGTGTACACAGAACCCGGTTTCATTTGCGCGCGATCTACAATTTCTGCGAGGCGTGCGCGCTCAAAACCCACTTCGGCAATTTCTTCGGTTGCTGCTGCAAGAAGACGCTCTTTACTTGCCAATGCCCACGGTCGGCGATCGCGACCGTCAATAGTGATGACGTTTTTTTCAGTGCGGCCAGGGGCGCGCTTCTTTGCTGCTTTCTTCGCGGCTGCTGGTGCTTTCTCTACCACCACCCCAACCTAGTATGACGTTTCCCTTCAATAAATTCAGGGCGGGGAGGGCTACAGTCGGGAGAGAAAGAGGGGGCATATGAGCGAGGCAACGGATTCACCAAACATTTCTGACCTGTTGTGGGAGCAGCGCAAGTTCCCCCCAAGCGCGGCCTTTCAGGCCAATGCATTGGTGTCTGAAACCCATCTGTACGACGCAGCGCACGAAGACTACGAAGCGTTCTGGTCGACACAGGCAACTGAGACGGTCACCTGGACCAAGCCGTGGAACACTACTTGTGAGTGGAAAAGCCCATATAGCAAGTGGTTTATTGGTGGAGAACTCAATGTTGCGTACAACTGTCTCGACCGACATGTAGAGGCCGGCAACGGGAGCAAGGTAGCTATTCACTGGGAGGGAGAGCCCGGCGATACGCGCACGCTCACCTATGCGTGGTTGCTCGATGAAGTGCAGAAATTTTCAAACGTATTGAAAAGACTCGGAGTCCAAAAAGGCGACAGGGTAAATATTTATTTACCGATGATTCCTGAAGCAGTGGTAGCGATGCTTGCATGCGCGCGCATTGGTGCTGCACACTCCGTTGTTTTTGGTGGTTTTAGCTCGCAGGCCCTTGCCGACCGCATTAACGATGCTGAGGCAAAGGTGCTCATTACCGCAGACGGCGGTTACCGGCGCGGTGAAGTTTTTCCACTCAAGCCACAGGCCGATGAAGCAGTGAGTTCAACTCCAACAATTGAACATGTTGTTGTGGTGAAGCGTGGCGGCAACGCCGTCACGATGCATGAAGGTCGTGATCATTGGTACCACGATCTCATGGCCGTTACAGAACCAGTGTGTGTTGCTGAACCAATGTCGAGCGAGCAACTGCTCTTCTTGCTGTACACCAGTGGCACCACAGGAAAACCCAAAGGAATCATGCACACAACGGGCGGGTATCTCACACATGTGAGTTACACCCACAAATATGTTTTCGACCTCCACCCAGAAACCGATGTGTATTGGTGCACCGCAGACGTGGGTTGGATCACCGGTCACTCGTACATCGTGTATGGGCCTCTTTCCAATGGTGCAACACAAGTCATTTACGAGGGCGTACCGAACTACCCAGAGAACGATCGTTTGTGGAGCATTGTTGAAAAATACAAAGTGAGTATTTTTTATACCGCACCAACAGCAATTCGTACTTTCATGAAGTGGGGAGTGGAAGAGCCACAAAAACATGACCTCAGCTCATTACGTGTTATCGGCAGTGTGGGTGAACCCATTAACCCAGAAGCATGGATGTGGTACCACGAAAATATTGGCCAAGGTCGTTGCCCTGTTGTCGATACGTGGTGGCAAACCGAAACCGGTGGCATCATGATTAGCCCTTTGCCAGGTGTAACAACTACAAAACCTGGTTCAGCAACGTTTCCTTTGCCGGGAATTGGCGCAGAAGTAGTTGATGATAAGGGAAATGTCATTACCCACGGTGGTGGCTATCTCACACTCACGCACGCGTGGCCAGGAATGCTGCGAGGTATTTGGGGTGACCCCGAACGGTTCCAAGAAACGTATTGGAGTAAATTTCCTGGTCGCTATTTTGCTGGCGATGGTGCAAAGTTAGATGACGATGGCTATCTCTGGTTGCTTGGTCGCGTTGATGATGTCATGAATGTTTCAGGACATCGCATTTCCACAACAGAAGTAGAGTCGGCGCTTGTTTCACATCCGAGTGTTGCGGAAGCTGCTGTAGTAGGTGCTAACGATGCAACAACAGGGCAAGCAATTATTGCGTACGTTACGTTGCGTGGTGGGGCATCGGTTTCTGAAAATAATTTGCGCAATCATGTGGCAAAAGAAATTGGCGCAATAGCAAAACCGAAAGCAATTTTCTTCACACCTGACTTACCCAAAACACGGAGTGGAAAAATTATGCGCAGGTTGCTACGTGATGTTGCCGAAGGAAGAAATTTGGGCGACACCACCACACTTGCCGATGCAAGCGTTGTTACCGAATTGCAAAAGCGTGCTGCCGAATCGAGTGAAGACTAAAAACTTTTAGTCGCGGAAATTTTCAAACTGCAGAGGAACACCGAGGTCTTCACTTTTCAGTAGCGCCATGACTGCTTGCAGGTCGTCGCGTTTTTTGCCGGTTACACGAACTTGCTCGCCTTGTGTTTGGCTTGAAATTCCCTTCGGACCCTTTTCCTTAATGAGCTTGTTAATTTCACGTGCCTTATCGGAACTGATACCAACGGCAATGGTCACTACCTGGCGCACCGTGTCGCCAGAAGCTTGCTCAAACTTTCCCCAGTCGATGCCCTTCAATGAGAGTCCGCGCTTCACGAACTTCTCTTCCAACAACACGCGTACGGCCCGTGCCTTTTCCTCGCTGATGGTACGGATGGTGATGATGAGCTCTTTTTGCTCAATATCGGAGTTGGTATTTTTGAAGTCGAAGCGGTTCACCATTTCCCGTTGGGCCTGATCTACGGCATTACGGAGTTCTTGGCGGTCTACTTCTGAGACGATGTCGAAGGAAGGCATGGTGGAAACGCTAGCGAGCCTGTAACCTTCACGACTCATGGGTCGGTGCCCGAGCGGCCAAAGGGAGCAGACTGTAAATCTGCCGGCATAGCCTTCGAAGGTTCAAATCCTTCCCGGCCCACAAATACAACGAAAAAGCCCTACTTTTGAGAGAAATCTGAAAAGTAGGGCTGTTGTCTTTTTGGGCTAGTGGGGCCGCTGATGGAGCAGGCACTCCATCACGGCAACATCGAGCCAGCGGTTAAATTTCCGACCCACTTCGGTCTCTACCCCCACGAGGCGAAACCCACATTTTTCGTGCAGTGCTCGCGATGCCATGCCACTCGCCTCAATTCGGGCAAAAACGGTGTGAAAACCCGAATTTTCGGCAATATCGAGCAAATGCTCCAGAATCAGGCGTCCGAGACCCCGGCGGACGAGAGAACGGTCGATATAGACCGAATCTTCCACCGAGGTGCGATAGGCGGCGCGCTCTTTGTAGGGCGATAATGAGCCAAAACCAAGGACTTGGCCCTCCCTATTCACCGCAACAATGGCGCTAAATGCCCCACTTCGGGCACTGAGCCAGGCTTCCTGATCGGCTACCGAGCGGGGAACAAGGTCAAAAGTTGCCGTTGTATTTTCCACTTCGTGGTTATAAATCGCTGCAATAGCTGGGGCATCGGCCACGGTGGCAAGGCGCACCGTGATGCCGTCAGATGAGAGGGGGGAAGAAGCAGGAAAAGACACTCCCCTTGAAACTAGTCGTGTGCAGGCAGGGGGCGGGTGACATTTGCGCCGATAGCATCACAAACCGGCTCGGGTTTCCGAGTCACGCCCTCTTAGCTCAGTCGGCAGAGCGTTTCCATGGTAAGGAAAAGGTCGTGGGTTCGATTCCCACAGAGGGCTCCGCCATT
>JANRCO010000092.1 GCA_030726975.1 Ilumatobacteraceae bacterium
TCGGTACCTCAGCATCGGCAGGGTCGTCGCGCAAGGTACGCAGGAAAAGGTGGGAAAGGCGATGGATCACCCCCTTACGGTAATTCAGGTGAGGTGGGGTCGGGGGGCTTTAGGCGGGCAAACCGCTACACTTTCAGCGTCCTTTAGAGTTCCGTGAACCGAGAGGCGTGGGCCATGCCCACGCCTTTTTTGTTCGCGTCGCCCGACGAGGTATTCATTGACAAGTCCAGAGCTATTACGAAGAAAGTGAGAAAACGAGTATGACCAATGCATCACCACATCCTGCACCTCGCTCGTTTGGTTCACCTGTAGCCGATGCCGTAGCCGCCTTAGTTGGCCCCATCGTCAGCGACCTGGAACTTGAAATTTACGACCTCGAATTTTCTGGTGGTGTCGTGCGCGTTGAAGTCGATACGCCTCCCGGGCAGGAAAGCGGCGTGAGCCTCGACAAAATTGCGCTCATCACCCGCTTGCTTGGTCGTGAACTCGACCACAACGACCCAGTTCCTGGGCGTTACACACTTGAAGTGTCGAGCCCCGGCCTCGAGCGCAACTTGCGCCGTGCCGAGCATTACCAGCGCGAAGTGGGTAAAACCGTCTCGTTGCGTTTGCACACTGCAATCGATGGTGCTCGACGTTTCCAAGGAATTCTTGCTGCAGCAACGCCCCAAGAAATCACCTTGCACATTTTGCCAGAGGGAAAACGCGCCGAGGCGCGCAGCATCACCATCGATATTGCCAATATCGATCGCGCAAAAACAGTCTTTGTATGGGCTGCCGCACCGAAGCCTGGTTCCCCAGAAGCCCGTAAAGCAGCTGAATTAGAAGCACAATTTGCCGCTTTAGAGGCAAATGCAAGCGACGATTCCGACGAATCCGACGACGAATTTGAAGACGATTTTGAAACGAAACACTCAGACACCGCAAACACGGAGGCAACTGCATCATGAGCAATCTCGACATGACCGAAGCCGTCAAGATGTTGGCCATTGAAAAAGGCATCAGCGTTGACGCACTCTTACAAGTATTGGTAGAGGCATTGGCCTCTGCGTACAAAAAGCGCCCTGGCGCTGCCGACGAAGTCATCGTGGAAATCAACCCCGACAACCTCGACATGCGCTTCACCGCGTACGACCTCGACGACGACGGCAACTGGATCAACGAACGCGACGACACGCCAAAGAAAGAAGAACTTGGCCGTATTGCGGCAGTTACCTTCCGTCAGGTCATGAGTCAGCGCATTCGCGAAGCAGAGCGCGATCGTAAGTTTGAAGAGTATGCAAACCGTGAAGGCGACATTGTGACGGGCATCATTCAACAAATCGACAAGCGCTACACCTTGCTCGACTTGGGCAAAGTGGAAGCACTTTTGCCACAAGCAGAGCAAGTTCCTTACGAAAAGCCAGAGCCAAATGGTCGCGTCAAGGCTTACATCGTAGAAGTACGCAAAACAGCAAAAGGCCCACAAATTGTGGTGAGCCGTACGCATCCTGGTCTCATCAAGCGTCTCTTCGAGCTTGAAGTTCCCGAAATTGCCGATGGCGTGGTGGAAATCAAGGCGTGCTCACGTGAGCCAGGGCACCGCACCAAAATTGCCGTGTGGTCAAATGACCATAACGTCGACCCTGTTGGCGCCTGTGTAGGTGCCCGTGGTGGTCGCGTGCGCATGGTGGTCAACGAACTGCGTGGCGAAAAAATCGACATCGTTCCTTACAGCGAAGATCTTGCCGATTTCGTTGCGAAAGCACTGTCACCTGCCAAGGTCACAGAAGTACGCATCAGCGCCGATGGCACACAGGCCGACGTCATTGTTCCTGAATTCCAGTTGTCTTTGGCAATTGGTAAAGAAGGACAAAACGCTCGCCTTGCTGCTCGCCTCACCGGTTTGCGCATCGACATCAAGAGTGAAAATCAAGCAGCTGCTGAAGCATCTGGTGAATCACCAAACACCACAAGCGACTCAGGTTTTGCTGAAGGCAAATGGACCCAAAACGATGCCACCGGTGAAATGGAATGGCATGCAGCAGATGGTTCTGTGATGAGTGAAAAAGAATGGGCCGGCGGGGGCACACCTGCAGCGGCCACCGAGGTTGCCGAATAGTGCCTTTGACGTTGCATCGTCCTACACGCATGTGTGTTGGTTGTCGTCGTCGTTTTGACGACGGCTCTTTGATGCGTCTTGTTGTATCGAATCATGCTGTCTACGTCTCACCAACGTCGTCAGGTAGGGGAGCATGGCTTTGTGCTCACAACGAGAGTTGTGCAGAAAAAGCTGTCTCTCAAGGCGCATTACGTCGCTCACTACGTAAAGAAATAACGATTACCGCATCAGACCTTATGACCCTGATGCGCTCCTCCATGGAAATGAAAGGCTGAATTTACATTGGCTAAGAATCTGCGCGTCCACGAGCTCGCTAAAGAACTCGGTCTTACCAATAAGGAAGCTGTCGACCTATGTCTCAATATGGGCATCGACATCAAGGGGCATTCATCGTCCATTATCGAGGCGCAAGCCGACCGTGTGCGCCGTCGTGCTGAACGCGAGGGTCTTGTTCGCAAAGTACAACCTGAAGAAGTCAAGCCTGTCAAAAAAGCTGCAGTAAAAAAAGTTGCGGCGAAAAAAGAGGGCGATGCAGAAAGCGACGAGCCAAAACCTGCAAAGAAAGCTGCTGCGAAAAAAGCTCCAGCGAAGAAGGCTGCTGCTAAAAAAATAGATGACGCAGCACCCGTTGTTGTTGAAGCGCCTGCGCCAGTTGTTGAAGTTGCTGCTCCCGCTCCCGTCGTTGAAGCGCCTGCGCCTGCTCCTGCACCAGTTGCTCCTGTTGTGGAAACACCAGCGGCTGTGCCCGCGCCAGTTGCTGAAGCACCAAGTGACACTGCATCACGCGGTTTCATTTCGAGTGCACGCCCTACGCCGCCAGTTGCAGCGCGACCCATTTCTCCCGACGGTGCACCTCTTGTGGCACGTACGCCAGGCTCATTGCCACCGGGCATGCCGCCAGGTATGCCACCGCGTGTAGGTGGACGCCCTGTTCCGCCGCCACCCGGGCCTCGTCCGTTGTCGGCCACTGGAAAAGTTATTCCCCCACCTCCTGGCTCCTCACGTCCCTCTCCTCCAGTAGGTCGTCCTGGGCCTGGCCCACGACCTGGTGG
>JANRCO010000093.1 GCA_030726975.1 Ilumatobacteraceae bacterium
CACCAAGTGGCTGATGCTCAAAATCCCATATAAATATGGGTTATCTTGGTGGGCCCAGCAGGACTCGAACCTGCGACCAAGGGATTATGAGTCCCCTGCTCTAACCAACTGAGCTATGGGCCCGCGCGAGTTCTCAGGCTATCGTTCATTTCACTCCACCGAAGCGAAAGGTCACTGTGAGCAAGGTTCCACTCTCTCTTCTCGATCTTGCTTCTATTGGTGAAGGCGAAACGGTGCACGAAAGCCTGAACGGCTGTGTGACCGTTGCTCAAAAAGCTGAACAATTGGGCTACACACGTGTGTGGTACGCAGAGCATCACAACTCACAATCCATTGCGTCGTCGGCTCCTGCCGTACTCATTGCACATGTTGCAGCAAACACTTCCACTATTCGTCTTGGCTCAGGTGGCGTCATGTTGCCGAACCATTCGCCTCTCGTTATTGCTGAACAATTTGGCACGCTGGCAGAACTACACCCCGGCCGCATTGACATTGGGCTTGGTCGCGCACCAGGCACCGATCAAAACACTTTTCGCGCATTGCGTCGCGACCCACGAGCTGCAGAGCACTTCGCCCAAGACGTTGTAGAACTGCAAGGTTTTCTCTCGCACAATTCGCGCGTTGAACATGTGCAAGCAACTCCGGGTTATGGCACATTTGTTCCGCTCTACATTTTGGGTTCATCGCTCTTTGGAGCACAGCTCGCAGCAGTATTGGGTTTGCCCTTTGCATTTGCCTCACATTTTGCGCCACAGCACCTGCACGAAGCACTGCATATTTACCGCGAACGCTTCACCCCGTCGGCTCAGCTCGACAAACCACATGCCATGGCGAGCATGAACATCATTACTGCCGACACCACTGCCGATGCTGAAAGGCAACTCGAGCGCCGGCGCCGCGTATTCGCCAAAGCCCTCTTTGGCGGGCCGGGCAACCGTTTAAGCGACGAGGAAGTGACTGATCTTCTTAATTCACCGCGAGCACAGTACCTGAACCAGATTTTCACCTACAGCGCAGTGGGCGACACACAGCTGGTGAAAGAGAAGGTCAATGAGTTCCTTCGCGCTGTGGAACCCGATGAATTGATGGTGGTTCACCATTGCGAGAACACGCCGGCTCGACTGAGGTCGATGGAGCTCTTAGCCGAGGCAATGCAGTAGCTCCGGGGGAGGGGCTCGAACCCTCGACAAACGGATTAACAGTCCGTTGCTCTGCCAACTGAGCTACCCCGGAAAGGCGTACCGCAGGTTATCAGCGCAGGGTGCTTTTAGTTATCG
This sequence comes from Ilumatobacteraceae bacterium, assembly GCA_030726975.1. GTDB lineage: Bacteria > Actinomycetota > Acidimicrobiia > Acidimicrobiales > Ilumatobacteraceae > F1-20-MAGs119. The sequence continues at coordinate 1,278 of JANRCO010000093.1, forward strand.
AGAAAGCCCCGAAGACGTGCTGAATTATGAGGATGGCGCATCCGCGCCAGCGTTTTTTGTTCAATTTGACGAATACGTTCGCGCGTGACGCCAAATTGTGCTGCTACTTCGTCGAGGGTACGCGGCTGAGAATCGGTGATGCCGAAGCGCATCTCGAGAATTTCTCGATCGCGTTCGGGCAGGCCATCGAGTTCGGCCTTCACGAGGTCGATGAGTGCATGGCGCTCGGCGACTGAATTGGGCGCTTCCATTTTTTCATCGGCGATGATGTCGACCCAGGCTCCCCCGTCGCCATCGTCGCCCAGTGGCGTGTCGAGGCTGACGGTGCCAAAGGCGTACTGCATGAGTTCGAGCACCTTTTCCACTTCAAGCCCACACCGGTGAGCCACTTCTTCGGGGCTGGGGTCGCGTTCAAGTTCGGCCGTGAGCTCGCGCTCGGTGCGCTGCACGCGATTGACGAGTTCCATCATGTGGGTAGGAATGCGAATGTTGCGACCCTGGTCGGCCATTGCCCGTGTCATTGCCTGACGGATCCACCACGTGGCATAGGTGGAAAACTTAAAACCTTTTTCGTAGTCGTACTTGTCGACCGCACGCATGAGGCCGATGTTTCCTTCTTGCACGAGGTCGGCGAGCTGCAGATCTTTACCGTCGTAACGACGCGCAATGGAAACAACTAAACGTAAGTTGGCTTGCACCATTTGTGTTTTTGCGGCTTGGCCTTCTTGTGCAGCACGACGCAGTGTTCGTTTCTCACCAGCTTCAATGGGCTGATCGCCAGTGAGACGTTCAACGGCAACTTGACCATCTTTGATGAGTTTTCCTAAACGACGCTCATCGTCAGACGTGAGCAGTGTGTGTTGACCTATTTCATTGAGGTACAAACGCATTGCGTCGGAGCCACGTTCAGTTACTGCCACGCCTACAGCCTAGATTCATTCTGTGACATGATTTACCGCCCGCTCACTCACCCACGCCAAGAGGAATGCGGCGGCATTTTCGCTCGCTTGTCGGTCGTCGAGAAGCTCGAGTTGCAGACGTGCGTCGCGATCGGACAACAAGGTTTCTGGGTCGGTCACACCCCGATGGCCGGCAAGTTCCCTACGCACTGCAGCCGCAAGCAGGTTCATTGCTTCTCTGCGCCCATCGGCTTCGATATCGGCCACTGCAGCACGCTCGAGCACCTCTCGGGCCTCGGGGTCGGCTAGTTGCAAGGCCTGTTCCAAGTTTCCAATGCTCTCGGCGAGTGCGAGAAAGGCTCGGCGCATGATGTCGGTAGGAAAAAGCGCTTCAACGAGCCACGGGGCGATGGAGTCCCATTCGTGCAACAGGGTGGCAACGGCAACGAACTCGGCGTTTTCCCGCGCCGAGCGCTGCTGGTCGACGGGGGTGAAAGAAACATTGCGACTGCGCGTTTCCACCCGCTTCACCACATCGGCAATGGGAAGACCGGTATGGCTTGCCACTTGACCAGCGTAAATTTTGCGCACGTTGATGTCGGGGTGTTCGTTAATAACGCTCACTGCTTTTTCCGCAGTTTTCGCACGGTCTTCTGGGGTGCGAATAGAACTGGCATCGAGCACCCGTTGCAAACGGAAGCCAAGGAACGGCTGTGCATTGTCGATGGCATCGCGTAGTGCGGCGGGGTCGGTGAGCGACAGTTCACCTGGGTCTTTTCCGGCAGGGAAATGCGCAACGCTCACGCTGACTGAGTACTTCGACTCCCATTCATAAAAACGCTCGGCGGCGCCTTGGCCAGCAGCATCGGCGTCGAATGCCAACACCACACGGTTTGCAAAGCGTTTCAAAATACGCACGTGCTCTTCGGTGAGTGCGGTTCCACATGTTGCCACCG
>JANRCO010000094.1 GCA_030726975.1 Ilumatobacteraceae bacterium
CTTGGTGATGAGCGCAGAGCCGGCAAACACGAAAATGCCGCGGAAAACTAAGGCTCCGAAAATTCCCCAAAACAAAACACGATGTTGGTACTTCAGAGGAATTGCCAATGAAGAAAAAATGATTGCCCAAATAAAGACGTTGTCAACGCTGAGCGACTTTTCGATGACGTAGCCAGAGATATATTCCCCGAATGCTTGTGAGCCATAAACGTACGCGAGGCCGGCGCCAAAGAGAAGACCAATAGCCACATAAAAGATGCTTTCGCCTGCGGCTTCCTTTGTCGTAGGCTCATGATCGTCGCGGTGGCGCCAGAGATCAAAGGCAATCAGGAGTGTCACGATGCCACCTAAAACCAGCCATGCCAAAACGCTGATATCGAGGTCTACGAAACTGTCTTTTGAAGATGTGGCAGCAAAAATCATTAGTTTGAAAAATTCCTTTGTGAGTTAGATGGAAAAAGTCATTGAGCGAAGACGAGCAATGCGTTCATCGGTGCTGGGGTGAGTAGAAAAAAGGCGCGCCATATTGGGGCCGCTCTTCTTTTTCTGGAATTCAGCAAGAGGGTTGTGAATGTACGCATAGGCCTGGGCCGGAGCCACTTGCATGGGCGTGTGTTTTGCCGACGCCTCAATACGCTCGAGGGCATTGGCTAAGGAATTGCCGTTACCCAGAAGCTCTGCAGCACCACGATCGGCTTCAAATTCACGCGATCGAGAAATTGCCATCTGCAAAAGTGACGCCGCAATAGGGGCGAGCATCGACACAAGGATTAATGCAAAAGGGTTGGCTCGTTCATTGTCGTTGTTTCCACGACCACCAAACATCGATGCCCACATGGCCATGTTTGCAATGAAGGAAATGGCTGTGGCAATGGCTGCGGCAACTGAACCAATGAGAATGTCGCGATGCTTCACGTGCATTAACTCATGGGCCATGACACCGCGGAGTTCATCTTCGGGCATGGAGCGCAAGAGACCCTCTGTTGCGCACACCACCGCATGGCGGGGGTTGCGTCCAGTCGCAAAGGCGTTGGGCTGCTCACTTGGGGCGATGGCAACTCGAGGCATTGGCATTCCGGCACGGGTTGCCAATTCCTTCACCATTCCGAAAAAGAGGGGGGCGTCTTCTTCGGTCACGATGCGAGCTTCGGCACTTTTCAGGGCAAGTTTGTCGCTGAACCAGTACGAGCTGCCCACCATGACAAAGGCAATGAGAAGACCAAAGGTCAGTGAACCGGAACTTCCTCCGCCCAAGACACCTGCGATGGTGACAATGAGGCCACCGAGCCCAGCGAGGAGCACGGAGGTTTTGATGGTGTTCTTAAAAATGAGCATTACCTTTCGACGGGTGTTAGCGAGCTAACACAACTACTTCGCCGAAAGTCTCTCCCGCCCAAATTGGGCAACCGTGCCGGGCACAAGTGATTGCTCACTTCAGCCGTGGTGACGACATCGGTACTTATGGGATACTCCCCTTCGTTTTCCATCCTAGACGCTTCCATGCGAATCACCAAGACATGGCATGATGAGTTCATGAAAATTTCTGCTGCAGTACTTCCCAGTCACGACGGAGCATTCGAGGTGCGTGAGTTAGAGATCTCTGACCCACAACCAGGAGAGGTGCTGGTACGGGTCGTGGGTGCGGGCATGTGTCACACCGATCTCTTGGCGCGCACACCGGGTGCGCCATTTCCTCTTCCTGTTGTTTTGGGTCACGAAGGTTCAGGCATCGTGGAAGCGGTAGGCGTAGGAGTGACCTCGGTTGTTCCTGGCGACAAAGTGGTGATGTCGTATGCGAGTTGTGGAAAATGCACAAATTGCTCGACGGGCTTTCCGCAATATTGTGATCTCTTTTACCCGTTGAACTTCATGGGGTCGCGCATGGATGGCTCCACTCCGCTCACTTCGGCTGATGGCACCAACATGGCATGTTGCTGGTTTGGGCAATCGAGTTTTGCAAATTATGCAATGGCAAGTGAACGCAACGTAGTGAAGGTCACTGCAGACGACGTCAAGCTTGAACTTCTTGGGCCACTTGGTTGTGGATTTCAAACAGGTGCAGGTGCAGTCATCAATTCGTTGAAAGTGCGCGCCGGAACTTCCATTGCCATTTACGGTGCTGGTGCGGTGGGTTTAGCTGCAGTGATGGCGGCAAAAATTGCAGGATGCAGCACCATCATTGCAGTTGACCTGCACGATTCTCGGTTAGCTCTTGCTCATGAACTGGGTGCAACGCACACTTTGAATGCGAAATCGACACCCAACATTGTGGAGTCGGTACAGCAAATCACCGCTGGTGGTGCGCAGTACGCATTCGATACCACAGGTGTGCAATCGGTGGTGCGCGGTGCCGTCGATGCTTTACGACCCACAGGTGTGTGTTGCTTAGTGGGTGCAGGCCTTGCTGAATTCACACTTGAAGGAAGTGGTTTTCTCTTTGGGAAAACTGTGATGGGAGTAATTGAAGGCGATGCGTTCCCTGGTGAATTCATTCCCAAGATGATTGAGTGGCATCGTCGTGGGCAGTTTCCTATTGAGAAACTCATTAAGACGTATCGACTCGATCAAATTAACGAAGCTCAGCATGATAGCGAAACAGGCGTCACCATTAAGCCTGTCTTTGTTTTCTAAAAGCCTTAGTCGTTACCCATCCGCTTGCGCCACTCAATAGGGTTGCGCCCCAGTTTGGCGTAGCGATCTTCAATCCAGAGCGGCAGACCAATGTCGCCACCGTCGGCAACGATGTTGGCCATTTCACCGTTTTCGTCCCAAATGTGGCATGTATTGAGGTTGAAGCGCATTGCGGCAAGGCGTTCTTCGCGAGTACCGCGTGGAACTGCTGGTAGGTCGACACCGTCGCGTACCCCAACTGCATTCATTGACCACACACTTTGAATGGCAACAGGTGCCATTGCTTGCAACAGTGCAGTGGTGTGCGTGCAGCCGCGTGGCCCACCAAAAAGCTCACGCACTTGATGAGTAAAGCCACGTGCAATGCTAAGGCCAATAAGGTTTTTGTAGTGGTTGGAAATGCGCTGGCAGCCGAGATGCGGTGTTACTTCCAGTTCTACCGTGGCATCGGTAATGAGCA
>JANRCO010000095.1 GCA_030726975.1 Ilumatobacteraceae bacterium
GAATAGCGAGCCTCATGTTCATACGTAGCGCGATCGGCCTTTAAACGCTCAACGCGATACTGCGGAGCAGGCCCATTGAATGCAGGCATTGAAAAGTTTGGTGTGCGCTGAAAGACCACAAGTTCTTTGGCTTGGTCAGCAATATGGGGAATTGATTGAATACCCGACGAACCAGTGCCAATGACTGCTACTCGCTTGCCAGTGAAGTCGACCCCTTCATGTGGCCATCGGCCAGTGACGTACACATTGCCTGTGAATTTTTCAGTGCCCGCAATATCGGGCTCTTTAGGCACCGACAAGCACCCGGTTGCCATCACATAGTGCTGACAGGTAATTGTTTCGCCAGTTGATGTGTGAATGCTCCAACGTTTTGTTTTCTCATTCCACTGTGCTCCATTGACACGCACCTTGAATTCAATGTCTGAATACAGGTCGTGTTTCTTTGCGACGAATTGTGCGTAACGCAAAATTTCTGGTTGTGCTGCATGTTTTTCCGACCACTGCCACTGCTCATGCAGTTCCGGGTCCCACGTGTATTGGTAATCGGTGGTCGAAACGTCACAACGCGCTCCGGGGTACCTATTCCAGTACCAGGTGCCGCCCACATCGTCGCCAGCTTCAAGCACCCGATAGCTAAAGCCTGTTTTGCGCAGTTCGTGTAGCAAGTACATTCCTGCAAAGCCAGCACCCACAACCACTACATCGACATCTGATTGCGCCATCACTGCCCCCTTATAAATAGGCCACGGCGAATCCCCCGATACGCCTTCCCTATTCTCTCAGATCTGAAGGGGGTACTCAACATGGACTAACTTCATCCCCGCATGACAAGCAATGCCAGGCTTTAATGCGCCTCATAACCCCGCAAGAGGCGCCTACAAGCTCCAATACATCTGGGTATCTGACGATGCTGCCAACCTGTTGAAGCAGTTGCCGGCGCTGGCATTGCTACATCCTTTACGGTGCAGTAAGCCTTTGCGAGATCACTAATAAAACTTTGTCGAGCGCAGTATTCAGTACTTCAACTTCATCTGCAGAGAAGCTACTGACCTGCTGCGTTGCATGTTCTGAAATGCGTTCAATTGCTATATCGGCAAGTTTTCTACCTTGAGGAGTGAGCCGCACGAGCGAACTACGTCGGTCATTTGGGTCGTTCTGTCGAATGATGTGACCCATTTTTTCGAGTTGGGTGAGACGGTGAGTAAGACCACTTGGCGACACCAGTGCTGCAGATGCAATTTCAGTGGGCGTCAGCACTCCATTTTTCCCATTGCGTCGCAAGGTGGCAAGCACATCAAATTCACCGAGGTTGATGCTTAGGTCAGCTAACTCCTCGGCTCCCAGAGCCATAGTTGCTGCAGCAATGATGTCGAACTTCAGACCAATACCCATGGCCGCAAAATTCAGGTCGGGGCGCTCTTTGGACCACGTTTCTAGGGTTTCGCTGATGAGTTGCTGGTGATCCACGCAACCACTGTAGCGATTTACTTTGACATCAAACAATTTGAAGTCGTACTATTCACCATGGCATTCATTTTGGGGAACATCAATAACCGGGCAGTACTTATTCATGGCGAGCACTACTTCGACACCGAAGACGCGAGCAAGGGAGCTGTTTCGAGCAACCCGATGCATGCCATTGCGCAACTCGCCGAGCTCCATGCATTGTCTGCACAGCTTCACGCGGTGACTCCAACGGGCAAACTTGCCGAGGTCACACTTGGCCCGCCAATACCGCAACCCAAAAATTGCTTTGCCGTTGGTCTCAACTACAAGAGTCATGCCGCAGAAAGTGCAATGGAATTGCCAACGAACCCATTGGTCTTTACCAAATTCCCTTCGTGCCTTGTTGGCCCTACTGCAGATGTTGAACTGCGTTCTGATGCTGTTGACTACGAAGTAGAACTCGTTGTCGTCATCGGTACAGCAGGAAAAGACATAGATGCATCTGATGCATGGAGCCACGTTGCCGGGGTCACCATTGGTCAAGACATCTCTGACCGCATGGTACAATTTGCAGCGCAACCACCGCACTTCGATTTAGGCAAATCGTTCGACACCTTTGGCCCCATTGGCCCCTTTGTCTACTCCACCGATCATTTCTCAAACCTCAATGATTTCAACTTGGAAACGCGCATTAACGACGAAGTGCGTCAAAGCGACACCACAAAGAATCTCATTTTCGATGTGCCATTCCTCATTCAATATCTCTCACACATCACCACGCTTTCCCCAGGCGACATCATTTTCACGGGTACACCCGATGGTGTTGGAGCTGCTCAAGGAAAGTTTCTCCGCGACGGCGATGTCATCGCCACCACTATTAATGGAATCGGCACTATGCGAAATGTCTGTCGCCGCGTCAGCAACTTCGCGAAGGGAAACTAGTTATGGCACTGAATGGTCTTCTCGACATTGAATTGGCGGTCAAGAATCCGCAAGAGCTGAAAGATTTCTGGCTGAAGAATGGTCTCATTGCCGATGCTTCAGGTGCTCTCGGAACTGCCGACAGAAAAAAACAAATCAGCATTGTTGAAGACGACTATCGACACCTGTCTGCAATGCATCTCAGTTGTGAAAATGAAAGCGACTTGGCACTTATTTCCCGCAACCTCGCCGACATGGGCGTGACGTCAAAAGTTCAAGGAACAACACTCACCTGCATAGACCCAATTTTTGGGCATCAGATTCTCATTGAAGTGGGTAAACCCACTCCACTCACCTCTCCCCCCGTTCGCACTCTCAATGGTCCAGGCAATCCACTACGTGTTGGTGAGCGAGCCGATGTATTGGGTGAATCCTCACCTCGGCCGCCGCGTCGCTTAGGGCACGTGGTTCTTGGCACTCCGCACTTTGAAAAAGCTACCGATTTCTACGTGAATGGTTTGGGCTTCAAGGTGTCTGACCAAGTGCTCAATGGCTTCGCCACTTTTATGCGCGTTGAGACCGACCACCACAACCTTTTTATTCACCCTGGTTTCACCAGCCATATCAACCACTACGCACTAGAAGTTGACGATGTTGACGCCATTGGCAAAGCAGGAATGGCCGTTCTAGCC
>JANRCO010000096.1 GCA_030726975.1 Ilumatobacteraceae bacterium
GCTCAAACTTTGCCTTAGACATTTCTGATTACTCCGTTTACGTTGTGTGATGTTTTCAAGGATCTGTATTCGTATTACTTATGTGTATTGCGACTCAACAATTACTCGCCGCGTACGCGCTTGATGATTTCTTGTGAAATCACTTCAGGCACTTGCTGGTACGAGTGGAATTGCATGGTGTACGTTGCGCGGCCCTGTGTACGAGACCTGAGGTCGGTACTGTATCCGAACATTTCAGAGAGCGGTATCTGGGCACGTACAACCTGCGTATTACCGCGGGCTTCCATGCCTTCAATACGGCCACGACGGCTGGAAAGGTCTCCCATCACGTCGCCCATGTATTCATCGGGCGTTACTACTTCAACACCCATGATTGGCTCAAGAAGAACAGGTTTTGCCATTTCAGCAGCCTTTTTGAAGGCCATCTGACCAGCAATTTTGAAAGCCATTTCGCTGGAGTCAACGTCGTGGTACTGACCATCTACCAAGCTCACCTTGACGTCAACTGTGGGGTAACCGGCAAGAACACCTGCATCGAGGGCTTGCTGAATACCTTGGTTGGTTGGCTGAATGTATTCGCGAGGAACTTTACCGCCGGTAATTTTGTCGACGAATACGTAACCGCCACCAGGGCCTGAAGGCTCGACAGTAATTTTGACAACTGCGAACTGACCAGAACCACCGGACTGTTTAATGTGGCGGTATTCCACCGACTCGACTTTTTTCGTGATGGTTTCGCGGTAGGCAACTTGTGGTTTACCTACGGTTGCTTCCACGTTGAATTCACGCTGCATGCGGTCGACAAGAATTTCAAGGTGTAATTCACCCATTCCTGAAATGACTGTTTGCGCAGTTTCTTCGTCGGTGCGAACACGGAACGTTGGGTCTTCATCGGACAAAGACTTCAAAGCCTTACCAAGTTTGTCTTGGTCGTCTTTTGTCTTTGGCTCAATTGCCACGTGAATCACTGGCTCAGGGAAAATCATTCGTTCAAGAATGATGGGGTCATTGCGATCGCACAATGTGTCGCCAGTGGTGGTTTCTTTGAAACCAAGGCCCGCAACGATGTCGCCAGCCATTGCCACTTCAAGGTCTTCACGTTGGTTTGCGTGCATCAACAAAATGCGGCCAAGGCGCTCTTTGCGCTCTTTGGTGCTGTTGTACACCTCGTCACCTTTATTGATGCTTCCTGAGTACACGCGGAAGTAAGTGAGCTTGCCAAATGGGTCGGCAACAATTTTGAATGCAAGCGCAGCGAACGGGCCATTTTCGTCGGCCTTGCGCACTAACTGCTCATCACCCTTGACGTTTTCGCCAGTTGCTGGCGCAATGTCGGTGGGGCTTGGCAAGAAGTCAACCACGGCATCGAGCATCGGCTGAACACCCTTGTTCTTAAATGCGGATCCGCACAGAACAGGAACAAAGTCGAACTTGAGTGTTCCGACACGAAGAGTTTCTTTAATTTCAGCTTGTGTCATTTCTTCACCGCTGAGGTACTTCTCCATGAACGTATCGTCACTTGTTGCGATGGTTTCCAGCAACAATTCGCGGTACTCATTTGCCTGGTCAACCATGCCTGCTGGAATATCGGTTTCGTCCCACTTGGCTCCAAGTTCTTCATCGTGCCAAATGAGCGCTTTCATTTTAACAATGTCGATAAGACCAATGAATGGTTCATTGCTTTCTGGGCCACCTGCACCAATTGGTAACTGGATGATTGCAGGAACTGCCTGTAGGCGATCTTTCACCATGTCGACAGTGCGGTAGAAGTTTGCCCCAATACGGTCCATCTTGTTGATGAAGCACATACGAGGAACTTTGTACTTGTTAGCTTGACGCCACACAGTTTCTGTTTGAGGTTCAACGCCTGCAACTGAGTCGAAAACGGTAACGGCACCGTCGAGTACGCGCAGCGAGCGCTCTACTTCAATGGTGAAGTCAACGTGACCAGGAGTGTCAATGATGTTAATGCGGTGGTTATTCCAGATGCAGGTTGTTGCAGCAGAAGTAATGGTGATTCCACGCTCTTGTTCTTGAGCCATGTGGTCCATGGTTGCTGCACCTTCGTGCACTTCACCGATCTTGTAGCTCTTACCGGTGTAGTACAAAATACGCTCGGTTGTTGTGGTCTTACCGGCGTCAATGTGCGCCATAATTCCGATGTTACGAGTGCGATCGAGAGGGTATTCGCGCTTAGCCATTTTATTTCACTTCCACATGTGGGGGGTTGGTATTGCTTGCTCGAACTACCAGCGGTAGTGAGCAAACGCCTTGTTTGATTCAGCCATCTTTTGCATGTCGTCACGCTTTTTTACAGAAGCGCCAAGACCATTTGCGGCATCGAGCAGTTCGTTTGCCAAGCACTCGGCCATTGTTTTTTCACGACGGTTACGTGAGTATTCAACTACCCAGCGAATTGCCAAGGTGCTTGCACGACGTGGACGCACTTCAACAGGAACCTGATACGTGGCTCCACCAACTCGGCGGCTGCGCACCTCGAGTGGTGGCTTCACATTGTCAATTGCGCGCTTCACAGTAGAAAGTGGCTCTGCCCCAGTTTTGACTTCAATGAGTTTCATTGCGTCGTAGACGATGTTTTCAGCAATGCTCTTTTTTCCATGAAGCATGACTTTGTTCGTGAGCTGAGTAACTAGCAATGAACGATAAACGGGGTCGGCCGTCATTTCACGGCGGGTTGCGGGACCTTTACGAGGCATGTTTTCTCCAGATACTTTCTTACTTGACGCGCTTCGCGCCGTAACGGCTACGAGACTGTTTACGATTTTTTACGCCGGCTGCGTCGAGCGCGCCGCGAATGACTTTGTAACGAACACCTGGCAAGTCGCGTACACGACCACCACGAACCAAAACAATGGAGTGCTCTTGGAGGTTGTGACCTTCACCAGGAATGTAAGCAGTAATTTCCACACCACTCGTGAGGCGCACGCGAGCAACTTTGCGCAATGCCGAGTTTGGCTTTTTAGGCGTAGTAGTAAATACACGAGTACACACACCGCGACGCTGTGGAGACCCCTTCAATGCTGGGGTCTTCGTCTTTGTTGTTTTCACCGTGCGACCCTGACGGATCAACTGCTGAATTGTAGGCACGCCTAAACCTCTTGTCTGTAGAAACTCTTCGCCGAGCGGGAAAACCCCCGCTTTGGGACTCTGTGATGTTATGGGTGCGCTAGCGCTGGCAACAACCCGTTACCTGCGTTAGAGCACTCCAGAACGTGAACTTTTTCTGAACTGTGTTGGGCAATGCCCGACTCAGCCGTTTTCTGCTTCTGGCACATAGGTGCCCTGAATACCAGCAAGGAACGCTGCTGGGTCTTCTTCATCGCTGGAATAGAAGGCCATTGGTTCATAATCGGGGGCTTCGATACCGAAGTTGCGATAGATGTCCATACCAGTACCAGCAGGAATGAGCTTGCCGATAATGATGTTTTCCTTCAAACCAATGAGGTTGTCGCCGCGGCCATCGATAGCTGCCTCGGTGAGAACACGAGTGGTTTCCTGGAACGATGCAGCCGACAACCATGATTCGGTTGCCAACGAAGCCTTGGTGATACCCATCAACTCTGGGCGACCTTCGGCTGGACGCTTTGACTCTTCCACCATGCGGCGGTTGGTGTCGCGGAATACCTTCGCATCGAGACGTGCTCCTGGCAAGAAGCCAGTGTCGCCTGGCTCTTGAACACCAACACGACGTGTCATTTGACGAACAATGAGTTCGATGTGCTTGTCGTGAATAGAAACACCCTGGTCGCGATACACCTTTTGTACTTCTTCTACCAAGTACACCTGTGTTTCACGGGTGCCCTTAATTTCCAAAAGTTCCTTCGGATCGAATGGACCATCGGTGAGTGGTTCTCCAGCTTTCACGTCGCTGCCATCTTTGATGCCTGGCATGACGCGGCTACCGGTGGGCAAGAGCACCAAGTGTTCTTCGCCTTGATCGTCGATGACGTTGACAGGAATACCCTTGCCTTCGTCTTCGCCGATGCGAACAATACCTGTGGCGCCGGCCAAGCGAGCAGAACCACGTGGAGTACGTGCTTCGAAGAGTTCAACAACGCGTGGCAAACCACCAGCGATGTCTTTTCCTGCAACACCACCAGTGTGGAACGTACGCATGGTGAGCTGAGTACCAGGTTCACCAATGGACTGAGCGGCGATAACGCCAACTGCTTCACCAAGTTCAATAGTCATACCTGTTGCAAGTGAACGGCCGTAGCACAATGCACACACGCCCATTTCTGCATCGCAAGTAAGTACTGAACGAACACGCAAGCGGCCGATGGAATCGTCGTCGCGCAATTGCTCAACATGAAGGTCGGTCAAAATGGTGTTCTTTGGAATCACAGTTCCGTCACTGAGTGGCACGTCGTTCAATACCGCACGACCAAACAATTTGGTATCGAGGTAAGCACGCATGTTGGCAGTGTCTTTTTGAATGTTCTCTACCCACACACCAAGAGTGGTGCCGCAATCGATTTCACGAATGATGAGCTCTTGCGCAACGTCAACGAGACGACGTGTGAGGTAACCCGAGTCGGCAGTACGCAATGCGGTGTCGACGAGTCCTTTACGTGCACCCGGTGTAGCAATGAAGTACTCAAGAGTTTCTAGACCTTCACGGAAGTTGCTCTTAATTGGACGAGGAATCATGTCACCACGAGGGTTGGCCACGAGACCACGCATACCTGCAATTTGCTTCATCTGGGTCATGTTTCCGCGAGCACCAGAACCCACCATCATTTCGATGGGGTTAAAGCGTTGTGCTTTGAATTCTTTTTCCATTGCAATTTGTACTGCTGCAGTTGCATCGGTCCAAATACGCACTTCTTGCTGACGACGTTCGCCGTCGGTGATGATGCCGCGACGGAATTGGTTTTCAACTTTGTCGGCTTGCTTTTCGTGATCATCGAGAATGGCGCGCTTGTCTTTTGGAGTCTTCACGTCATCGATTGAGATGGTGAGACCAGACTGTGCGGCATAGCGATAGCACACGTTTTTAATGGCATCGAGAGCCTGTGAAATTGCTGACTTTGGATAGTGATCAGAAAGGGTTTCAACAATGAGGCCCATTTCCTTCTTCTTCAAAGTTGACGAGATGTGCCCAAAGCGTTCTGGGTAGTCGGCTGGCAATGCTTCTTCAAACAACAAACGTCCAGGAGTGATGTCGATGGTACGACGCTCCCCTGTTGACAACGTTTCACGGAACTTGATCTTGGTATGCAACATCACTGACTTTTCATCGAGTGCGCGGAATACTTCCCAACGGTTCTGGAACGAACGTCCTTCACCTGGCAAACCTTCAACGAGCTCGGTGAGATAGAAACCACCGATGACCATGTCTTGTGAAGGTGCCACGATGGGGCGACCCGATGCTGGTGACAAAATGTTGTTTGCCGACAGCATGAGAACACGAGCTTCTGCTTGTGCTTCTGCAGACAAAGGAAGGTGAACAGCCATCTGGTCGCCGTCGAAGTCGGCGTTGAATGCTGTGCACACAAGTGGGTGAATTTGAATTGCTTTACCTTCAACGAGCACAGGCTCAAAGGCCTGAATTCCCAAGCGGTGCAATGTGGGAGCACGGTTCAAAAGAACGGGGTGCTCTTTGATGACGTCTTCAAGGACGTCCCACACTTGTGGGCGACGACGCTCGACCATGCGTTTTGCCGACTTGATGTTTTGAGCAAGCTCAAGGTCGACAAGGCGCTTCATGACGAACGGCTTGAAAAGTTCAAGTGCCATCAGTTTTGGAAGACCACACTGGTGCAAACGCAGGGTTGGCCCCACCACGATGACGGAACGACCGGAATAGTCAACACGCTTACCGAGAAGGTTCTGACGGAAACGTCCTTGCTTGCCCTTCAACATGTCGGACAACGACTTGAGTGGGCGGTTACCTGGACCAGTAACTGGGCGACCACGGCGACCGTTGTCGAACAAAGCATCGACTGCTTCTTGCAACATGCGCTTTTCGTTGTTCACGATAATTTCTGGAGCACCCAGATCGAGCAAGCGCCGCAAGCGGTTGTTGCGGTTGATCACACGACGGTAAAGGTCGTTGAGGTCTGAGGTCGCAAAGCGACCACCATCGAGCTGCACCATTGGGCGCAGTTCTGGTGGAATGACAGGAACAACATCGAGAATCATTGCCTTCGGGCTGTTCAAACGACGGCCCTGTTCATCACGCTGGTTGAACGAAGCAACGATCTTCAAACGCTTAATTGCTTTTTGACGACGTTGTGCAGACAATGGCTTTTGGCCATCGGCTGCTTCAATTGCATTGCGCAACTTTTCTTCTTCTTTATCGAAGTCGAGGCAGTCGATGAGAGCCTTAATGGCATCGGCACCGGTGCCACCTTCGAAGTATTCGGCATAAGGGCCAAATGGATCGCGAAGGTTGCGCCACAACATTTCATCTTCAATGATGAGACGTGGGTGCAAACGCTTAAATTCATCCCAAGTACGACGTGAGAGATCGAGGTCGTTTTCAAAGCGATCACGCAAGCTCTGGATTTCTTTGTCGATGAGGCGCTGGCGAATTTTAATGTCGCTCTCTTTTGTGCCTTCTTTTTCCAAAGTCTTCAGTTCTGCTTCTACATCTTTGAACTTGCGCGCAAGAGCAAGCTCCATGTCTTTCTTAATTGCGTCTTGTTCAGCAAGGTATTCCTGCTCCAAGTTGGCAAGGTCGTTATGACGACGATCAACATCGACCTTGGTAACAAGGCTTGCAGCAAAGTAAATCACTTTTTCCAGTTGCTTGGCCTTCAACTCTTCTTTGGCTTCAATACCGCCAAGAAGATAGGCCAACCAGCTACGCGTTCCGCGGAGGTACCAAATATGCACAACTGGTGCTGCAAGTTCAATGTGACCCATGCGCTCACGACGAACTTTTGAACGTGTTACTTCAACTCCACAACGCTCACAGATAATGCCTTTGAAACGAACGCGCTTGTACTTACCGCAGTAGCACTCCCAGTCGCGGGTTGGTCCAAAAATCTTTTCACAGAAAAGACCGTCCTTCTCAGGACGCAAGGTGCGGTAGTTGATGGTCTCGGGCTTTTTAACTTCGCCTTTTGACCAGAGACGAATTTGATCGGCAGTTGCCAGGCCAATTCGCAGTTGGTCGAACATATTCACGTCGAGCATGTCGGTTCCGTTTCCTTAAAGATCGTTTTAATTGATGAGATAGAGGTCGTTTGTGTACAAGAAGTTTCTAGAAGGCACGCTCGCGGGGGCGCTCGCGGTCGTCGTCATCGGTGCCGCGTTCTGGGCGGCTGATATCGATACCAAGAGCTTCTGTTGCGCGGAAGATGTCGTCGTCCATGTTGCCCATTTCAATTTCGGCACCATCGGCTGCGAGTACTTCTACGTCGAGGCAGAGAGCTTGCATTTCCTTCATGAGAACTTTGAAGCTTTCAGGAATTCCGGGCTCAGGAATGTTTTCGCCCTTCACGATTGCTTCATAGACCTTCACACGTCCGAGAACATCGTCTGACTTGATGGTGAGCAGCTCTTGCAAGCAATACGCCGCACCGTAGGCCTCGAGTGCCCACACTTCCATTTCACCGAATCGCTGACCACCGAATTGCGCCTTACCGCCAAGTGGCTGCTGAGTGATCATTGAGTATGGACCAGTTGAACGAGCGTGAATCTTGTCGTCAACAAGGTGAGACAGTTTCAAGATGTACATGTACCCGACAGTGACGGGGTTGTCATAAGTCTCGCCTGTGCGACCATTACGAAGAACGGTCTTACCAGTCTTTTGGATGAGACGTTGACCGTCGACACCATCTGGAGTGATGTTTTCCAAAATTGTTTGGATGGTTGGATGCGAGTTATGCGGGTCTTCCTCGTCCCAATGCGCACCATCGAATACTGGTGTTGCAATGAAAGTTGCGGGAGGAGTTGTTGGACGCGTTTTCTTTTCTGTTCCACGAATTGGAGAACCAATAGTGTTACCAGAGTTCGTTTTTGGATCGGTCCAACCCCAACGTGCGCAATAACCAAGGTGAGCTTCAAGAACCTGGCCGACGTTCATACGTGAGGGAACACCCAGTGGATTCAAGATGATGTCGACAGGAGTTCCGTCGTCCATGTATGGCATGTCTTCAATAGGAAGAATCTTGGAGATAACACCCTTGTTACCGTGGCGTCCTGCAAGTTTGTCACCCACACTGATTTTGCGCTTCTGTGCAACATAAACACGAACGAGTTGGTTCACACCTGGCGGCAATTCGTCGCCACTCTCACGTGAGAACACTTTGACGTCGATGATTTTTCCGCTTTCGCCGTGAGGCACCTTCAAGCTGGTGTCGCGAACTTCGCGAGCCTTTTCACCGAAGATGGCACGGAGCAAACGCTCTTCTGGTGTGAGTTCTGTTTCACCCTTAGGTGTAACTTTGCCCACCAACACATCGCCAGGGCCAACTTCAGCACCAACACGAATGATGCCGCGGTCGTCGAGGTCGCGAAGAATGTCGTCGGACAAGTTAGGAATGTCGCGGCTGATTTCTTCTGCACCCAATTTGGTATCGCGTGCATCAACTTCATGCTCGTGAATGTGGATGGAAGTAAGCACATCGTCTTTCACCAAACGCTCAGACAAGATGATTGCGTCTTCGAAGTTGTAACCCTCCCATGGCATGAGAGCCACGAGAAGATTTTTACCGAGAGCAAGTTCGCCAAGGTCGGTACTTGGGCCATCGACCATGAGGTCGCCATTTTTGACTTTTTGTCCTTCGCGTACCCGTACCACTTGGTTGATGCAGGTGTCTTGGTTTGAACGGCGGAACTTGGCGAGGTTGTAACGCTTCTTGCCAAGTGTGTCGTACTGAACAGTGATGCCACGACCAGAAACTTCTGTAACAGTTCCGTCGTCGAGGGCCAACAAAAGATCGGCACCGTCACGACCTGCACGCAATTCCATTCCGGTTCCGACATACGGTGCTTCTGCACGAATAAGTGGAACTGCCTGGCGTTGCATGTTGGCACCCATGAGTGCACGGTTTGCATCGTCGTGTTCAAGGAACGGAATGAGTGCGGTTGCTACCGAAACAATTTGCTTCGGTGAAACGTCCATGTAGTCAACTTCGGTTCCAGGAACCAACGCGATGTCGGTGGTGGCACCGAAGAATGACTCGGCCTCCAACATTTTGCGTAAGTCTTCAAGGCTGGCTGTTTGCGGAGAACGACGCACCAACACGCGCTCAGCTTTAAATGTTCCGTCGGTATTCAACGAAGTATTTGCCTGAGCAAGTGTGTAGTTCTCTTCTTCGTCGGCTGCCATGTAAATGATCTGATCGGTTACAACACCGTTGACAACTTTGCGATACGGGCTCTCGATGAAACCAAATTCGTTCACGCGAGCAAAGGTGCTGAGTGCGCCAATGAGACCAATGTTTGGACCTTCTGGTGTTTCAATTGGGCACATACGTCCGTAGTGAGAGAAGTGGACGTCTCGCACTTCAAAGCCAGCGCGTTCACGGCTGAGACCACCGGGTCCGAGTGCTGACAAACGACGACGGTGAGTTAACCCAGACAATGGGTTGACTTGGTCCATGAACTGCGACAACTGAGAAGTTCCGAAGAACTCTTTAATGGAAGCAACAACTGGACGAATGTTGATGAGTGTTTGCGGTGTGATTGCTTCAACGTCTTGCGTGGTCATGCGTTCACGAACAACACGCTCCATACGTGACAAACCAATACGCACTTGGTTCTGAATGAGTTCACCAACAGAACGAATACGACGGTTAGCGAAGTGGTCTTGGTCGTCGAGGCGATAACCAGGCTCTTGCTTCACGAGATGCAACATGTAAGAGATGGTGGCAAGCACTTCGCACTTAGCGAGTACTGGCTGATCTACTGCCGGCAAGTCGAGTTGATCGGCAGTAAGGCCGAAGTTCTTTTGCAAGAGTTCGAGTTCTGTACCGAGTTTGCGGTTGAGTTTGTAACGACCTACGCGGCTGAGGTCATAGCGACGGTTTTCAAAGAATGCATTTTCGAAATATGCACGTGCACTTTCCAAGGTTGGTGGTTCACCTGGACGGGCGCGCTTGTAAATTTCAACAAGTGCTTCATCGCGGGTTGGCGCAATGTTGCGCTCTTTTTCCCACTGTCCTTCAAGGAAATCGAAGTGTGCAACGAAACGGTCGAGGAAGCCTGGTGCGCCTTCTTCGTCGTAGCCAAGTGCACGCAAGATGGTGAAAACACCCAGGCGACGCTTACGAGCAACACGTGTACCTGCAGTAACATCTTTTCCTGGCTTTTGTTCAACGTCGAATTCGAGCCACTCACCGCGGTAAGGGTGAATGGTGCCCTTCACCAACTGGTGCTTCGACAAGTTGCGTAAACGGAAACGCTCACCTGGCTCAAAAATAACGCCAGGTGAACGAACGAGCTGCGAAACAACAACGCGCTCGGTGCCGTTAATGATGAATGTGCCTTTTTCGGTCATCTTTGGGAAGTCACCCATGAAGACAACTTGCTCTTTAATTTCTCCGGTGTAACCATTTAAGAAACGAGCGCGAACAAAGATGCTTGATGCATACGACATATCGCGTTCGCGGCACTCTTCCATTGTGAACTTTGGTGGTGGGCAAAGGTCTTCATCGTTGGGGTCAAACTCGAGTTCGAGTTGAAGATTTCCGCTGAAGTCTTTAATTGGCGAAATGTCGGCAAATGCTTCGGCAAGACCTTGACGGACAAACCATTCAAAACTTTCGCGTTGGACAGCAATGAGATCGGGGATCTCTAGAGCTTCACCAAGATTCGCAAATGAATACCGATCGCGGGACAACGATTGAGAGGCCACTATTTACTCCTGTTTGCAAGCGGTAGGGGATGAAATGTGCGCTGCGACAACATGGAAAATGATGACAAACAAAAGCACACGGCAACAGAGCAGGCTACCGCCACCCCACGCAAATGATCAAGGGCGAGCAAAAAATCGGGCAAATCTTATCCAGAACCTCTGTGGAATTTCCTGATTACCCGTCGGGGTGCAAAATAAGCCTGTTTGTGCCCCGAGTCAAGCATTTCCGACCATTTGTGGCCAGAAAAAGCAAATACCCCGGGCTTGCGCCCGAGGCATTGCCACTCCGCCCGGCGAAATGCCAGGAAAATATGATTTTTGGACTTATTTGACTTCGACGCCTGCGCCAGCTTCTTCAAGCTTGGCTTTTGCCTTGGCGGCATCGTCTTTGCTGACCTTCTCGAGAACGGCCTTTGGTGCACCGTCAACGAGGTCTTTTGCTTCCTTCAAGCCCAGGCTGGTGAGCTCGCGCACAACCTTGATGACCTGGATCTTCTGGGCGCCGCCATCTTTCAAGATGACGTCGAACTCGTCTTTGTCTTCTTCTGCGGCAGCTGCGCCACCACCGGCGACTGCAGCAACTGCAACAGCTGCTGGAGCAGCTGCGGTCACGCCAAAGCGCTCTTCGAATGCATCGAGGAGTTCTTTGAGTTCAATAACGGTGAGGGCTGAAATGCCGTCGAGGATGTCTTCTTTGCTAAGAGCCATGTTGCTCTATCTCCTTGTGTAGATCTCCCGTGGGAGAAAACTGATTTTTTGGTTGAAAATGAATGAAAATGAATGAATTAAGCAGCTTTTTGGTCGACGAGCGCCTTCAAGCCGTATGCCATATTGCGCGGCAGTGCCTGCAAGAGACCTGCGGTCTTGACGAGCGGAGCCTGCAGGGCACCAGCGAACTGGGCCAGCAATACCTCGCGCGGTGGCAGATCTGCCAAAACGTCGAGATCTTTTTTCGACAATGTGGAGGTTCCCACCACACCGCCTTTGACGATGAGGAGTGGGTTTGCCTTGGCTTGTTCGCGAAGTGCTTTTGCTGCAGCTGCAGCATCACCCTTCACAAAAACAATGGCCGATGGGCCCACCAGCATTGATTCGAGGCCTTCGTAGCCTGCTTCACGAGCGGCAAAACGAGCCAATGTGTTTTTGTACACCTTGTACTCGGCACCGGACTTGCGCAGTTCACGACGTAGTTGAGCTAGTTCAGCCACGGTCATTCCTCGGTACTCGGTCACGATGGCTGCATCGGATGCTGCCAACTTTTCCCGAACTTCGGACACCACGGCGACTTTCTCGGAACGGATGCTTGTAGAAGTCATTTTCACCTCCTTATTTTCTCTCGGACACGACTCGGCTTGCGCTCTATCGTGTGTGTGGTCGCACGGCGCCCGCAATTGCGAACGCCCTTTGAACACACCACGAGATCGCCAGATCTGTGGTTCTGTGTCCGAAAGTTGTCCGCCTCTTCTGGCAGAGCCCAATTGCTGCTCTCTTAATTGTGCTTGCGCACAAGCCAGATGTCTTTGGCGAGTAACCGAACGGTGATGTAGGTATGTGACGCTATCGGCAAATGCCGAAATGCAAACTTTTTACGCTTCTGGCTTCAAACGGTTGGTATCGATCTTCACGCCAGGGCCCATGGTGCTGGCGATGACGATCTTGCGCAAATACTTACCTTTTGATGCCGCTGGCTTGGCGCGCTGAATTTCGTCGAGCACGGCAAGAAGGTTGTTGGCGAGATCGGCGGTGGAGAAGCTTGCCTTGCCGATAGGAACGTGCACATTGCCGTAACGGTCGGTGCGGTATTCCACCTTGCCGCCTTTGAATTCGCTCACAGCACGGCCCACGTCTTGGGTCACGGTGCCGGTCTTGGGGTTTGGCATGAGACCACGTGGTCCGAGCACACGACCCAAGCGGCCAACGAGTGGCATCATGTCGGGGGTGGCAATGGCCAAGTCAAAGTCCATGTTGCCTTTTTCAATTTCAGCAGCAAGTTCATCGGCGCCAACAAGGTCGGCACCAGCATCGCGTGCAGCTTGAGCGGCATCGCCAGCTGCGAACACAGCAATACGAACGGTCTTACCAGTACCTGATGGCAGCGCAACGGTGCCTCGAATCATTTGCTCTGCTTTACGTGGGTCAACACCCAAACGCACGGCGACTTCAACGCTCTCGTCGAATTTTGCCTTTGCAGATTTCTTCACGATCTCTGCAGCCTCTAATGGGCTAAACAGTTCATCGCGATCGTACGCAGCAATTGCAGCCTTGTACTTTTTTCCTAAGCTTCCTTTAACTGGCATAAAGCCTCCCTCATATGTTGGGTTGCCAAGCGAGGTTGTCTTGGTCGAACCGGTGTGAATGTATTACTTAAACGATTTTCAAACCCATTGAACGCGCGGTACCACGAACCTGCATTTTTGCAGCTTCAAGGTCGTACGCATTGAGGTCTGGCATTTTGATTTTGGCGACTTCTTCAATGTCTGTTTCTGTCACCGTTCCTGCAACTGCCTTACCAGGAGTTGACGAAGCCTTTTCGATACCAGCTTTTTGACGCAACAACACCGGTGTTGGTGGTGTCTTCAAAACGAAGGTGAACGAACGATCTTCAAAGATGCTGATCTCGACAGGAATAATGGTTCCTGCTTGAGCTTCGGTTGCAGCGTTGTACTGCTTCACGAAGTCCATGATGGCGATGCCGTGGGGTCCGAGTGCGGTACCCACTGGTGGCGCAGGTGTTGCTTTTCCTGCGGGGATCTGAATCTTTACGATTGCTGCAAGTTTCTTTTTTGCCATGACTGTGTTTCCTTATTGGCCTTCTACTGTGAGTTCCGCTATTTAGAGTTTCGCTACTTGACTGAAATCCATCTCGACGATGGTTTCGCGGCCAAAGATATTGACGAGAACTTTCAACTTCATATGATCGACGTTGATGTCGTCGATGACGCCAGTGAAGTCGGCAAATGGGCCTTCCTTCACGCGTACGCTCTCGCCGACTTCGTGTTCGAGTTTTGGTGACTTGCGCTTTGGCGCAGCCTTGCCGTCGCCCTTTGCCGAGAGGAAGGTTTCCACTTCACGTCGCGACAATGGAGTTGGCTTTTGACCTTTGTGGCTCTGCCCGACGAAACCCGTAATGCCGGGAGTGTTGCGAATGCAGAACCATGATTCATCGTCCATTTCGCAACGCACCAACAAATAGCCGGGGAACACTTTGCGCTGAACAATTTGTTTTTGACCTTTTTTGAACTCCACTGCGTCTTCCATAGGAATGACCACTTCATAGATGCGGTGTTCCATTTGCATTGACGAAATGCGTGACTTCAAGTTGAGTTCAACTTTTTTCTCGTAACCAGACTGTGAGTGAACGACGTACCACTGCCCTGGCTTAGAAAAAATTGATTCCACTTCAGCTTCAACGGCATCAACATCGCTGTCGGCTTCGCTTGTTGTGAGGTCGAATGATGCATCGACAACTTCTGTTGCTACTGCATCGTCAAGGACGTCGCCTTCAGACGACTTGCCCATATTGAGAAGAAAATTATCGCTCATGAAAAATTCCTACTAGTCCTTGTAAAGCCAGCTGGAGAAGAAACCGAATAATGCATCGAGTCCGCCAACGATGGAGGTGAATATCACTACGGTGATGAGCACAACAATGGAGTATTTGCGTACTTCAGGCCACGTAGGCCATGCAACCTTGCGCATCTCTTCACGCACTTCACGTAAATAGGTGATGGGGCTGGTGCGCTCTTTGTTGACATTTTTGTTCGGACCCGTACGAGCAGCACGAACCGGGACACCCTGATCATTCAGGGCACCCTGGCGCTTCATCGCGCGCTTTTGTTCTCGGTTGAGGTCTTGAGTCGACATTGTTTGTGTTCTGTCTTTTCGTTATTGATTCAATTGGTCTTTTGCAGGGCAGGAGGGATTTGAACCCCCGACCATCGGTTTTGGAGACCGGCGCTCTACCAGCTGAGCTACTGCCCTAATGAAGGGGTCAGGCTATCAGTGGCCTAACGAGTCTCCTTATGGTTGGTATGACGACGATCGCGGGCGCAGTATTTCTTCATTTCTAGGCGCTCACGGTCATTTACCTTGGACTTCATGGTGATGTAGTTACGCTCTTTGCACTCTGTGCACTCGAGAGTAATTTTCACCCGCTTCTCGCTCTTTGCCATAACTGGCCCCTTACTTTGAGATTTTCTCTATTAATTCAAGATGGACTGTGGATTACTTCAGGATCTTTGTGACTCGACCAGCACCAACAGTACGGCCACCCTCACGA
>JANRCO010000097.1 GCA_030726975.1 Ilumatobacteraceae bacterium
AGTCGAGACTTTCGTTAGTTCTATTTGGTCTCTTGAAAAATATGAATGGGTTCAGGTGGTGGCCCATTGCGCACAACATCTGCAACAAGTTGCGGAAGGTGTAGCGGTGCGAAAAAAATGTCGTCTAGCGCCAACGACAGTTCTTCGATGCTCCACCAACGCAATTCAACGAGGTGTTCACTACGTAATTGTTCAACAGATAATTCGGGTTGTGGGTCAAAACGTGTGGTGCGCACCAAATATGCATGGTCGCGTTGGCCGTCCCACTGTCCGTCAATAAAAGGAACTACATGTGTGCGGGTCCACAAGAGTTCGCCTATGGGGGGTTCGTAGAGCCCTACTTCTTCGCGCAGTTCTCGGTGGAGCGCGTCGTGGTGCTCCTCGTCGGCTTCAATGCCGCCGCCGGGGAGCACCCACACAGAACGCGCAGGGAATTGCAGTAACGCCAACAGCACATGGTTGAGTTCATCAACAATGAGGCCCCGCACCGCTTGGCGGATACGAAGATGACTGATGTCGGGCGTTGGTGAATTCAAAGAGAATTAAAAATCGACGGTGGCAATGCGGTCTGCGTTGTACACAGTTGCTTTGGCGTCGACACGGTACTTGAAGGTTTCTGCACCGCTAATGCCATGCTCGCCAAAAAGGATGCGCATGTTGAAGTAATTCTCGTGCAAGAAGTGTGCAGCAAGTGACGGAGCATCGGTCCACAACTCGTACACCGAAATGGTGCCTGGCTCGCATGGGTCGGCGCTAAAGACGTATGCCTCGCAGCCGGGCTCGTTATCGCGAGTTGCTTGCTGAAGTGGCTGTGAAGCCTTCACAAGGGCTTCACGCTTTGATGGGTCGATAAAAATTCTTCCGGCAATGATGATCATGGTTTTCCTTTGTGTCTATTTTTACGTTATTCGTTCGGTGATTCATTTAAGCCGTCGTTGAAGGCTCGGTACGTGTCGTAGATCTCTTTGCAGTTCTGGCACATGGGAACTTGCTTTGGGTCGCGCGAGGGAACCCATACATGCCCGCACAGTGCCTCGAGGGGGGTGCCGTAAATGCGAGCTTCCATCACTTTTGCTGCGGCCGATTCACCTGGCTCGGTTTTCACAATATGGGCCACAATGGGCTCGGCGGTTTCCAGCTCTTGGTCGAGAAGTGGCTCGGTGCGGGCTGGCAAGACAGTGAGTGGGGCCATATTCGTTGCGCGCATGGTTCTAGTCAATCAGATGTACGCGGCCCTTGGTGCTGTCGTAGACTAGAGACATGCCGTTGTACGAGTATCGCTGTAGTGCATGTGACACCGCCTTTGAAGAGCGTCGCCCGATGAGCCAAGCGTCGGATCCTGCGCAATGTGTTTGCGGAGCTCAAGCAAAACGACGCTTGTCGGTGTTTGCCTCGGTGGGCGGCGGCGCTCCAGCATCGAGCCCGGCCCCTGCACCTCGCGGTGGCGGTTGCGGCTCTGGGTGTGGTTGTCACTAACTGTGATTCTGGTAGACCCATCACACTGGTGGTTTTGCGACAAACGGTGGTGCCACTTGGTGAGCGACTCAAACCTCGACGAGTTGCACCTTTTCGCTGAAGAACTTGGAGTGCCGCGGCGCGGATTCCAAGGAGACCACTACGACATTCCCGATGACTATCGCACGCGTGCCATAGCAATGGGTGCAACTGCTGTGCCGAGTAGAGAACTGTTGCAACGCTTAAAGGCTGCAGGATTGCGCTTTACCCCAAGCCAGCGACGTGCATGGGGCTCCACGTTGCGCCCCGACCTGAAGAGTGAAAACCACGCACACACCAATTGAGCAAAACAATGCCGGCGCGGTCGCATACATCGTTGAAAGAAAACCATCGCTCGGCGTCGTCGGTGGTGGGCAAAGTATTTTTCTCAATGGTGAGGACATAACAGGCGCTAGCGCTGGGATGCGCAGACGCAATGCCGACAACGAGGTGACCCAAAGCTTCGCCACCATGTGATGGGGTGAGTGGATGCGTAATGGGTGCGTGCAGAGGTGCGGTAAAAAGCCCAATGCCGCAGCGCGAGGAGTCGGTGAGCAAGATGAGTGCTTCTTCGCGAAAGGGACGTGAAACACACATGCTGAAAACGCTGAGTGCTTGAGACGTGTGAGTGATGGTGTCGATATAAGGACGCGGAACGTCGACGAGGCTATGTACCGAAGTATGAGAGGTAGTTGTGTTCACCTCTTGAATGTAGAGATGGGGTGCTATACGAGGGAATATGCCACGAGAAATGCGCTCAGACCAACACCAACGGGCACTGCATAACCCGCCCATTGAGGCATGCGGCGATGAGCTGGCGAAAATAAAAAGAGAGCACACAGCGCGCCGCCCGCGAGACCACCCAAGTGCCCGCCAATTGAAATGCCCGACACAGAAACGGTCAACACTAAGTTGAGCAACAAGGTGATTCCGAGACCTGTTTGCATGGGGTTGATGCCGCGGAGTCGCATGCCAACAAATGCGGCACCCATGAGCCCAAATACTGCACCCGATGCTCCGCCCGTGAGTGCATCGGGGTTGACCATGAGTGCGCCGGTACTGCCGGCCAAGAGAGATGCGAAGTACACCAAAGTAAAACGTGTTCGGCCCATGTCGCTTTCCATCATGGAACCGAGTTGGTAGAGCAGAAACATGTTCATGCCCACATGGAAAAATCCAAAGTGAATGAACCCACATGTGACGAGCCGGTACCACTCACCGCCGTCGAGAAACACCTTTGCAAGGCCGAGGTCAACAAGGTTTTTATTCATTCCACCTGCATCAAAATATGAAGAGCCGGTGTTGGTGTAAATGAAAACTAAGAGATTGATAGCAATAAGAATTTTTGTTGCCAGCATGGGCTGGCCGGCATTCCAATAGCGCGCACGCGTGCGAGCATCGGGGCGGTCACGGCGAACACATTCCAAACAATGTGAGCCCACTGCTGCTTGAACAAGGCAATCGGAACATGCGGGGCGTGCGCAACGTGTGCAGCTG
>JANRCO010000098.1 GCA_030726975.1 Ilumatobacteraceae bacterium
GTTGTGCAACGAAAGGGTCGGTCATCGTTGCGTACGATGCGAAGCCATTGCTTCGTGCGCTTCTTGAAAAAGACATCGATCTTCAAGCCGTCACTTTCGACGTCGCAATCGCCGGATATCTCATCGACCCAGTAGAGGGTGCGCACACCCTTAGTGGCTTGTTAACTCGCCAGACCGAGTATTCATTGCCAGAGGTAGCCACTGTTGCTGATTCTGGTCAGCTCGATTTTGGCGGCTCAGATGATGCGCCCGACGCATCGGTGTCGGTGGTGCAGTCACAGGCGTGTCGAGTACTCTTTGCGCCTCTACGCACAGCGCTAGATACCTCAGGAATGCTGTTGTTGTATGAAGACATTGAACATCCACTTATTCGAGTCTTGGCAAAAATGGAGACACTGGGTATCGGGGTCGACGTGGCGGCCCTCACCAAAATCAATAACGATCTCATTAGTCGGGCGAGTGCGCTGAGCGAGAAATTGCTCACTGTGGTGGGTCGTCCTATTAATTTCAACTCTCCAACACAGTTGCAAGAAGTGTTGTACAAAGAGCGCCAACTCACTCCGGGTAAGAAAACAAAAACAGGGTTCAGCACCGATGCCGCAACGCTGGAAAAGCTTCGTGATGAATGGCCTGAATTCATTAACCCTCTTCTGGAATATCGAGAGGTTGAAAAGCTGCGCGGCACGTATGGCCAAGGACTGCTCGACGCTGTTCAAAAAGATGAGCGCATTCATGCAACATTTCAGCAGGCCGTAGCTCGCACTGGGCGCTTGAGTAGCGAGAATCCGAATTTGCATAACATCCCGGTGCGTTCAGAGTCGGGACGCATATTCCGTACCGCATTCGTAGCGCGGGCTGGGTGCGAGCTGATGGTGGCCGATTACAACCAAATCGAATTGCGTTGCATCGCGCACTTAGCAAACGACCCTGGTCTTATTCAGTCGTTCACCGACGGAATAGATATTCACAATGCCACCGCTGCACGCGTATTCGGAGTTGACCCCGATCAGGTGACGCACGATCAACGCTCACAAGCAAAGATGGTTTCCTATGGGCTGGCATACGGCATGGAGGCTTACGGTCTGTCGCAGCGATTAGCTATTGGGGTTGAAGAAGCAACAGGAATACTCAACGCATATTTCGATGCATTCCCATCGGTTCGCCAATACATGGACGACACTGTTGTCGAAGCGCGCAAGAACGAAGGCACGGTCACTCTCTTTGGTCGTCGTCGTCCCATTCCGGAATTGCGTAGCGACAACTTCCGCGTGCGACAAGCTGGAGAGCGTCAGGCTATGAACGCTGGTATTCAGGGTCTCGCTGCCGATATTTTCAAAGTTGCACTGGTGCGCATCGATGAAGCATTGGAAAAAGGAAACTTTGCTAGTCGTTTAGTCCTTCAGGTGCACGACGAAGTCATTGTTGAAGCACCAACTTCGGAAAAGGAAGTGGTGAATGAGCTTGTTCTCAACATCATGTGTCATGCCACTGAATTGAAAGTACCGCTTGAAGTGAACTCGGCATGGGGTCATACGTGGTCTGAGGCCAAGTAGATGACCGACCATTGGTTCGAGCCCATTGCAGACCATTTGGGTTCTGCGTACTTGAGGTACTCGTTCACGAAAGGGACGCGTCAAGAGGTCGACTTCATCATCTCGGAATTGCATCTTGCGCCGGGAATGCGAGTACTCGATGTGGGCTGTGGGCCAGGGCGTCATGCTCTTGAGCTCGCTCGTCGGGGTGTTGAGGTGGTGGGCATCGACATTTCTCAGACATTTATCGATCTCGCCTCACAGGCCGCTGAGAATGAAGGTTTGGCGAGTCTCGCGTCGTTCCATCGACACGATGCCCGCCAGATACAGGAGCTCAGCGGCGTCGTAGGAGCCTTTGATGCGGTCATTTGCCTCTGCCAAGGGGCATTCGGGCTGATGCGCCAAAACAGCGAAGATGAACTGGTGCTTGCCGGAATGGCGCAAGCGTTGAAAAATGATGGAACCCTTGTGTTGTCTGCATTCAACGCCTACTTTGCCGTGAAATACCACTCAGCTGCCGAGTTCGATGCCGATCACGGGGTGTCGTCGGAAATGACTGAAATTCGTAGTCCCCAGGGGGAAGTGTGCGAAGTGGCGTTGCATACGGGGTGCTACACCCCGCGCGAACTGCGTTTGCTCTGCAGGGGGGTTGGTTTCAACAAAATGAGGGTTTTTGGTGTCGAGCCAGGGGCCTATGGAACCGACCCACCCAGCACTGAAACAGCGGAGTTTCTTGTTTTTGCTTCTCGGTGATAGGTTTTCAGCGTCCTATCCATCGATACCCGTCCCTTTTGAAAGCGAATTCCCCGTTGTCCGACACCACTATCTCTTCTGCTCCCTTTGGCACCTACGACGCAGAAGGTAATTACACCCCGCGCCAAATCACTTCACACGACACATCGTTCGCCGATGCCATTGCTGGCACCATGGTGGAACTCAAAGATGGTCAGCTTGTCTCAGGAACGGTCGTCAAAATTGACCGCGATGAAGTGCTCTTGGAAATTGGGTACAAAACTGAAGGCGTTATTCCTTCGCGTGAACTGTCTATTCGCAACGATGTCGACCCCAGTGAAATCGTTTCACTCGGAGAGCGCATTGAAGCACTTGTCTTAACCCTCGAAGACAAAGAGGGTCGCCTCTTGTTGTCGAAGAAGCGTGCTCAGTACGAGCGTGCCTGGGGCGACATTGAAAAAGTCAAAGAAGTCGACGGCATGGTTGAAGGTCTTGTTATCGAAGTTGTCAAGGGTGGCCTCATTGTCGACATTGGTCTTCGTGGTTTCTTGCCAGCATCACTAGTTGAACTCCGTCGTGTTCGCGACCTTCAGCCGTACATCGGCAAGGTCTTGCAGGCAAAAATCATTGAACTTGATCGCAACCGCAACAATGTTGTGTTGTCGCGTCGCGGATTCCTTGAAGAGACTCAAAAAGAGCAGCGCGACGATTTCCTCGTGCACCTCAAGCCAGGCGAAATCCGTACCGGAATCGTGTCGAGCGTTGTTGCATTCGGTGCCTTCGTCGACTTGGGCGGCATGGACGGACTCATCCACGTATCAGAGCTTTCCTGGAAGCACGTCGATCACCCAGGTTCAGTTGTTGCCATTGGCGACGAAGTAACCGTTCAGGTGCTCGATGTCGACATGAGCCGCGAGCGCATCAGCCTCTCGTTGAAGGCCACCCAGCAAGACCCATGGCAGGAATTCGCTAGCTCGCACGAAGTGGGCCAGCTTGTTTATGGTCGCGTCACGAAGCTCGTCCCATTCGGTGGATTCGTGCAGGTTGGCGATGGCATCGAAGGTCTTGTGCACATCTCGGAAATGTCGGCTCACCATGTCGATTCGCCCGAGCAAGTGGTCACACCAGGTGAAGAACTCTGGGTCAAGATCATCGATCTCGACCTTGCCCGTCGACGCATCAGCATTTCCATTAAGCAAGCTGCCGAAGGCGGAGAACTTGCCGAGGAGTACCGCAGTCACTTTGAAGTTGACGAACAAGGCAACTGGGTGGGCGGGGACGATGCAGAGCGCGAAGCAGCTTGGGCCGATTACTACAAAGAGTACGGCGAAGGCGATGCACCACCAGATGCTCCAGCAGCAGAAGTTGCAGCCGAAGTTGCTGTTGAAGAAACACCAACTGCACCTGCAGAATAGTTTTCTAACAACATGATACTTGTGGGTCTGACCGGGGGAATTGGCTCCGGTAAGTCCACGGTGTCGCAGTTGCTCTCTGAGCGCGGGGCCATCATCGTCGATGCCGACGCCGTTGCGCGCGAGTTACAACAACCGGGTACCGAAGTGCTGCGTCTTATGGCGGAAGCTTTCGGGCAGGAAATATGTAACGCTGACGGTTCATTGAATCGACAAGCCGTGGCCGACAAGGTTTTTGGAAATGCTGAAGCGTTGAAAACCCTCAACGGAATCATTCACCCCGCCATTGGTAAAGAGATGAACAGGCGCATTGAAGAACAGCGCAGCACCAACAATGTGGTTGTGCTCGATATTCCTCTGCTTGTAGAGAACCCTCGTGAAGGGTTGTGTGGAGTCATTGTTGTTGACGTGCCTATTGAAACTGCTGTCCATCGACTGGTGAGTGCCCGAGGAATGGCAAAAGATGATGCAGAGGCTCGCGTATCGCGTCAAGCATCGCGAGAAGATCGCAAGGCAATTGCCGACAAAGTAATTGATAACTCCAGAGATCTTGAGTTCCTTCGTCAACAAGTTGATGAGGTGTGGGCCTGGGTTCAAACGCTTCCAGCGGCTGCACCCGACGCGGGTAAACAAGTACGCCCTGAAGTGAAGAAATGACAGAGGCTCGTCACTCTTTCCAAGTGGTGTCTGACTATTCGCCAGCTGGCGACCAGCCGCGTGCCGTTGCAGAGCTGTCGGTAGGTATTGAACGAGGTGAAAAGTTCCAGACCCTGCTGGGCATTACCGGCTCAGGTAAGTCGGCCACAATTGCGTGGACCATTGAAAAAGTGCAACGTCCCACACTCATTCTTGCTCCTAACAAGAGTTTGGCGGCGCAGCTGACACAAGAGATGCGCGAGTTCTTTCCGCATAATCGCGTTGAGTATTTCGTGAGTTATTACGACTACTACCAGCCCGAGGCCTACATTGCCTCAAGCGACACCTTCATTGAAAAAGACTCGTCGGTGAACGATGAAATCGACAGGTTGCGACATTCAGCTACCGCTGCACTTCTGACGCGGCGCGACACCATCGTGGTGGCGAGCGTGAGTTGCATTTACGGTATGGGCGACCCCGAGGAATATCGCGGTCAGTTGTTAGAACTGCATACAGGTGTCGACTACGACCAGCGCAGCATTTTGAAGCGTCTCGTTGAATTGCAATACGACAGAAACGACATTGCACTTGGGCGTGGCAATTTTCGTGTGCGTGGTGACACTATTGAAATTCATGCCGCATACGACGAAAACGTATTGCGTGTGGAAATGTTTGGTGACACTGTCGACCGCATCACCACAATCGACCCGGTCACGGGCGAAAACTTGAGTGAACTCACTGAAGTTGTTGTGTTTCCCGCAACACACTATGTAGCCGGCGACGAACGGATGCGCCGCGCTGTCATTGGCATAGAGAAAGAACTCCAAGAGCGACTAGCGGTATTTGAGTCGCAGGGGAAACTGCTAGAAGCGCAACGTTTGCGTATGCGCACTCAATACGACCTCGAGATGATTCAAGAGATGGGTTACTGCAACGGCATTGAGAACTACTCAATGCACATTGACGGCCGCGAGCCAGGGGAGCCACCCTTCACCCTGCTCGACTATTTTCCGAAAGATTATTTGCTGGTCATCGATGAAAGTCACGTGGCAATTCCTCAGCTGCATGGGCAATTTGCCGGCGACCTGAGTCGTAAGTCGAATCTGGTGGAACACGGCTTCCGTTTGCCGTCGGCCATTAATAACCGTCCATTACGATTCGAAGAAGTGATGGAGCGACTACATCAAGGTATTTTCATGTCAGCAACTCCAGGCAAGTTTGAGCTGGCCGAGTCGCAGAGCATTGTTGAGCAAATTGTGCGACCAACTGGACTGGTTGACCCCGAGGTCATTGTGAAACCAACGAAGGGTCAAATTGACGACCTTGTCGAGATGGTGAATGACCGTATAGAACGCGGCGACCGAATTTTGGTCACGACTCTCACCAAGAAGATGGCAGAAGACTTAAGTGAGTATTTGCTCGAGCAGGGCTTGCGCGTTCGCTACCTGCATTCGAATATCGACACCATTCAGCGCATCGAAATTCTTCGCGCCTTGCGTCTTGGCGAGTTCGATGTGCTTGTGGGAATCAACTTGTTGCGAGAAGGTCTCGACCTTCCTGAGGTGTCGCTTGTTTGTATTCTCGATGCCGACAAGGAAGGCTTCTTGCGTAGTGAAACATCGCTCATTCAAATGATCGGACGTGCAGCACGAAATGTCGATGGTCAAGTAGTGATGTATGCCGACAAGATGACCAAGGCAATGACTGCTGCTATTGGTGAAACCCAGCGGCGTCGCGAGCGTCAAATTGCTTACAACCTTGCTAACGACATCAATCCACAGACCATTCGTAAGGCCGTAGGCGACATTTTGCATTTACTCAGGCCCGATTCGGGTGCTCCAGTTCCGGGTAAAGGGCAGCGTAAAGATCGTGAGCGCGACAAGGTCAAACGTGAGTTACGGTCGTTGCCCGAGCAAGAGATGCTGCGTCTTATTCAAACTCTTGAAGAAGAGATGCACGAGGCTGCTGGAGACCTGCGCTTTGAGTATGCAGCCCGCTTGCGCGATGAGGTGAATGAACTGAAGCGGGAATTGCGCGATGCGGGTTAGCACATTGCGCCATATGTAAGTAATCTCGCATGAATGGCTGACAAAATCATCGTGCGAGGTGCTCGCGAGCACAACTTGAAAAATGTCAGCGTTGAACTACCACGCGACAAGCTCATTGTGTTCACCGGCTTGTCTGGTTCGGGTAAATCAAGCCTTGCCTTCGACACCATCTATGCCGAGGGCCAACGCAGGTACGTTGAAAGCCTCAGCGCCTATGCGCGCCAATTCCTTGGTCAGATGGATAAGCCAGATGTTGACCATATTGAAGGTTTGTCTCCTGCTATCTCCATTGACCAAAAATCAGCCTCTCGTAACCCGCGCTCAACAGTGGGAACCATTACCGAGGTGTACGACTACCTGCGCTTGTTGTATGCACGCATTGGTGTGCAGCATTGCCCCAAAGATGGAACCGCCCTCAAAAGGCAAACACCTCAACAAATTGTGGACCGTGTTCTTCAAATGCCCGACGGCACACGTTTCCAAGTGCTGGCGCCAGTGGTTCGCGGCCGCAAAGGTGAATACGACACCTTGCTTGGTGAACTTGCTGGCCAGGGGTACGTGCGTGCCAGGGTCGACGGCGAGCTTGTCGATATTTCAGAGTTTCTGAAACAAGAAAAGCGACTAGCGCGCTACGAGCAGCACTCCATTGAAGTCGTCATCGACCGCTTGGTAAAGAAAGACAACATCGCGCGGCGTCTCACCGACAGTTTGGAAACTGCACTGCGTCTTGCCGAAGGCGTTGCTGAAATTGAATTGATGGGCGTAAAAGGCGACGAAAGCGAAATACTTACCTTTAGTCAGCATCTTGCGTGCCCAAAGTGTGGCGACAGTTTCGACGAACCTGCCCCGCGAAACTTCTCATTCAACTCTCCCTATGGTGCGTGTGAGAACTGCGATGGTTTAGGAACGAAGTTTGAAGTAGATGCCGATTTGGTGATTCCCAACACCGATTTGGCTATTACCGAGAGCGCAATTGCACCTTGGCGTTCGGCGCACACCCAGTACTTCAACCGCATGCTCGAATCGGTGGCTGAGAAGTACAAGATTCCACTCACCAAACCCTTTGCCAAACTGACTGACAAGCAAAAGAACATTGTGCTCAACGGAGTTGAAGAAGGCCTTGTAGTCAAATACAAGAACCGCTACGGGCGTGTGCGTACTTTCAATACGCATTATGAAGGCGTCATCCCCTGGATCAAGCGTCGTCATGAAGCTGCAGAAAGCGACTGGTCGCGCGAGCAGTATGAAACCTACATGCGCGAGGTTCCGTGCACAGCCTGCAAAGGGGCTCGTTTAAAGCCCTCTTCTTTGGCAATCACCATTAACGACAAGAGCATTTCAGAAGTGTGCGAGATGCCCATCGCTGACTCTGCCGATTTCCTCGAAAAACTGGTGTTGAGTGATCGAGACAAAATGATTGCCGAACGTGTGACGAAGGAAATCAACGCGCGTCTCGGTTTCCTCCTCGATGTTGGTTTGAACTACCTCACACTCATGCGCAATGCAGGAACTCTCGCAGGCGGCGAAGCGCAACGTATTCGTTTGGCTAGCCAAATTGGCTCGGGGCTGGTGGGAACGCTGTACGTGCTCGATGAGCCATCAATTGGTCTGCATCAACGCGATAACAAACGTCTCATTGAAACGCTTGTGAGGTTGCGAGACCTAGGAAACACGGTGCTGGTTGTTGAACACGATGAAGACACCATTCGCGAGAGCGACTGGATTGTTGACATTGGCCCTGGTGCTGGTGAGCACGGCGGTGAAGTGGTGTATAGCGGCCAGGTTTCGGGCATTGGCAAAGTCGCCGAGTCGATCACCGGGCAGTATTTGTCGGGGAAGAGGTCCATTCCAGTTCCCGAAGTGCGACGTCAGCCCAACAAAGAACACGTCGTGGTGCGCGGGGCCCGTGAACATAACTTACAAAACATCGATGTGGAATTCCCCCTGGGGTGCTTAGTTGCAGTGACTGGTGTTTCGGGAAGCGGCAAGAGCACTCTGGTGCGCGATATTTTGTTACCTGCTCTCATGCAAAAGATTTACAAATCAAAAGACGCCCCGGGGCGCCACAAGTCGGTTGACGGTATTGAACATCTCGACAAAGTAATTGACATGGATCAGTCACCCATTGGTCGTACGCCACGCAGTAATGCCGCTACTTACACAGGCGTGTTCGACAACATCCGCAAATTGTTTGCTGCGACTCCCGAATCAAAAGTTCGTGGCTATCAACCGGGTCGATTCAGCTTCAACGTCGCTGGTGGGCGCTGTGAAGCGTGTTCGGGCGATGGCACTATCAAAATCGAAATGCACTTCCTCCCCGATGTCTATGTTCCTTGCGAAGTGTGTAAAGGCGCGAGGTACAACCGTGACACGTTGGAAATTCAGTTCAAAGGTAGGAGCATTGCCGATGTGTTGAATATGCCCATTTCGGAAGCTGTCGACTTCTTCGACAATCAACCTGTCATTAGCCGTCATATGAAGACCTTGGTCGATGTGGGCCTAGGATACGTGCGTCTTGGTCAATCGGCTCCAACCTTGTCGGGTGGCGAGGCTCAACGCGTCAAGCTGGCAAGCGAGTTAGCAAAGCGCAGCACTGGCCACACCATTTACCTGCTCGATGAGCCAACAACCGGGTTGCATTTTGAAGACGTGCGTCGTTTGCTCACCGTGTTGTCGCGCCTTGTTGACCAGGGAAACACTGTGTTGGTGATTGAGCACAACCTTGACGTCATTAAAACAGCCGACTGGCTCATTGACCTTGGGCCTGAAGGTGGCTCTGGAGGAGGCTTAGTGATTGCGGAAGGAACGCCTGAAGATGTCGCTAATACGCCTGGTAGTTACACAGGGCATTTCTTGCGTCCGCTGTTGGGTCTCGAGGGAAATGCTCCGAAAGCAACAAAGCCTGGTGCGACGAAAAAGAAGGCTGTGAAAGCTGCTGAGCCAAAACCGAAAGTTGCTCGAAAGAAGTAATGCGTGGTTACTAAACCACCCACCGGCAGCGTTCCAGAAACGCCGGGGTCGTACCAGTTTCGTGATGCAAACGGCAAAGTCATTTACGTAGGTAAAGCGGCAAACCTGCGGCAACGATTGTCGAACTACTTCCAAGACCCTCGTATTTTGCACACGCGAACAGCGGCAATGCTTGCTGCGGCGGAAACGGTTGAATGGATTGAAGTACGTAATGAAATAGAAGCATTGATGTTGGAGTTCAATCTCATCAAAGAGCATCGACCACGCTTCAACATTCGTCTTCGCGACGACAAGAGCTACCCATTTCTCGCCCTCACGCTCGATGAGCAATGGCCACGTGCCGTGGTGATGCGAGGAAGGAAGCGCAAGGGGACCAAATACTTTGGACCGTACCCCCATGCCTATGCCATTCGCGAAACGCTCGATTTGTTGCTGCGTACGTTTCCGGTGCGCACGTGCGCTCCTTCCAAGTTCAAAGAACACGAGCGCCTTGGTCGCCCGTGTCTCTTGTTTCACATCGAAAAGTGTTCGGGTCCATGCGTCAATGAAGTGACCTCTGACGACTATCAGGTTTTCGTTCGTGGTCTGACAGATGTGTTGAACGGAGATGCTGACGGAATCACCAAAGATCTTGAAGTCGCAATGCGTGAGGCTTCGAGCGCCCTCGATTTCGAAAAGGCTGCTCGTCTACGCGACAGGCTCGCAGCCGTGAAGCGTGCCACAGAAAAACAGCAGGTGGTGGGCGACAACAACGACAGCATCGACGTGATTGGTATTTTCGACGATGATCTAGAAGCTTCCATTCAAGTCTTCTACGTGCGTCATGGTCGTGTTGTGGGGCGTCGTGGGTTCATGGTCGACAAAGTTGAAGACCTGCAGCCTGGGCAGTTTCTCAACCGCATTTTGGAAAATCTCTATGGCGATGAACCCGCTATGGGGTATCCGAAATCGGTATTGGTGCCGTACCTCCCAGATGACATGGACACCTACACCGAGTGGTTATGTGGCATGCGGGGGAATACTGTTGATATTCGCATTCCTCAGCGCGGCGACAAACGATCTTTGCATGAGACCGTCACCATGAATGCTCGCGAGGAATTCACGCGTCAGCGCATGAAGCGGGCAAGTGACCACAACGCGCGCAGTAAAGCCCTCAGCGAGATACAAGATCTCTTACGATTGCCAGAAGCACCATTACGTATTGAGTGCTACGACATGGCTCATTTGCACGGCACTGACTATGTCGGTTCCATGGTGGTGTTAGAAGACGGGTTGCCAGCCAAGCGCGAATACCGTCGTTTTAAAATCAAGACGGTTGAAGGTAACGACGACTACGCCGCCATGAAAGAAGTATTGACCCGTCGATTAAGCGCCTACATCGAAGAACGAGATGAACCCACTGGCGACAAGCCGGGTCGCTTCGCATATCCACCACAGTTATTGCTTGTCGACGGTGGCAAAGGGCAACTCTCCGTCGCCATTGAAGTGGTGAAGGAACTCGGTCTCGAAGATGAAATTCCTGTTGCATCATTGGCCAAGAAATTCGAAGAGGTTTTCATTCCTGGTCAATCACATCCTGTCAATGTGCCGCGCGGCAGTGAAGCGCTCTACATGTTGCAGCGCATTCGAGATGAAGCCCATAGGTTTGCAAACTCCTTTCATAGGGAGCTACGCGACAAGCGCATGAAAGAAAGTGTGCTCGATGGAATTGCAGGTTTAGGTGAATCGCGTCGTCAGCGACTCTTAAAGGAACTCGGTACCTTGAAGGCAGTCAAGGAAGCGCCACTTGAACAACTGCAGGCATTACCGTGGTTACCTGATGCTGTTGCTTTGGCCATCTTTCATAAGATCCACGGAGACGGCAGCGAAACCCCTACATAGCGAGACGAGCCACTGTTGAACCAGCCAGCACAATATTCATGGGAAGAACATGCTCAGTGGTGGATCGATGGTTTCACGGGCGGCGTCGACCCTGAATACGTTGAGCAAATCATCCCCATGGCTCTGCGAGAACTCGATGGATACGCCCGAGTACTCGATGTGGGGTGTGGTGAGGGTCAAATTGCCAGGGTCTTGCAAAGTCGCACCAACATCAATTCTCATATTGTCGGTGTTGACCCCACTCAGGGGCAGGTTGATGTCGCCATTGAACGAGCAGTGGGCGAGCAGTACCTGCGCTCAGGTGCCGACGCGCTTCCTTTCTCGAGTGGCAGTTTTGATGCCGTTCTTGCCTGTTTAGTTTTTGAACATATCGATGCGCTTGATGAAGCCGTGAGTGAAGTTGCCCGGGTATTGCGACCAGGTGGTCGATTCTCTTTTTTCCTCAACCATCCACTTTTGCAAACTCCCAATAGCGGATGGATCGATGATCAGATCATCGACCCGCCCGAACAGTATTGGCGCATCGGCTCTTATCTAGAGGAAGCCATTACCTTTGAAGAAGTAGAGCCTGGGGTACGGGTACGTTTTTTGCATCGGCCGCTCAGCCGATATGTGAACACTCTTGCGGCTCATGGTCTCTTCCTCGAAGCCATGTTTGAACCAGCGCCACCACCAGGGTTTCTCGCGAGAAGCGCCGATTACGCCTTTGCGGCATCAATTCCTCGTTTACTTTGTTTACGTCTGTGCAAATTCAGCACGTCTCATTCGTTAGTCTGACCTTGTGACTGACGTCCTCGTAATAGCCGGGTTATCTGGTGCAGGTCGTTCTCAAGCAGCCGATGACATTGAAGACCTTGGTTGGTTCGTCATCGACAACCTGCCAACATCGCTTGTGGAAAAGGTCGTTGAACTTGCAAGTTCGCCCCTCGACCCTCATTCGCAGTTGGCCTTGGTCGTGGGCAACGTCAGTCAGCAAAGCGACATGCTCGAAGTGTTGCGCAACCTTCGTCATAACGGGCACCGAGTGACCGTACTTTTTCTCGATTCGTCGACGAGTGAATTGGTCAAGCGTTATGGCGCAACAAGACGCCGTCATCCACTCGATCACGACAATACCTCTTCGGATCCAGGTCATAGCGGGGGTATTGCAGCCCTCATTGAAAAAGAGCGTGCACTGCTCGAGCCCGTGAAGGCAGTTGCCGATTTAGTGATCGACACCTCAGCACTGACCGTTCACCAACTGAAAGCAAAATTGGTAGAAATTTTCAGCGATCAAGGCAAGACCGATGCCATTCAGGTAGGTCTGGTGTCGTTTGGTTTTAAGCAGGGTCTGCCCCTCGACGTCGACCTGGTCTTCGATGTTCGCTTCCTGCCGAATCCGTATTGGGATGAAAATCTTCGCCCACTCACGGGAATTGATGCGGACGTAAGTACCTATGTTCTCGCGAACCCCATCGCGGAACAATTTTTGTCACATCTCGAAGGCATGCTTGAATTGCTTTTGCCAGCGTATGTGGCCGAAGGAAAGAGTTACCTATCTATTGCTATTGGCTGCACAGGGGGCCAGCACAGATCGGTCGCAATGGTTGAGCGTCTTTCACAATGGTTTACAGATCGGGCGATGCACCCGCGGGTTACTCACCGAGACCTGCCTCGCCACTAAGGTTCTAGAGGCACCGTTTTGGGTGCGGAACATGAAAGGGCAAATACATGACCATCAAGGTAGGCATCAACGGTTTCGGGCGTATCGGTAGAAACTTCTTCCGCGCTGTTCAGGCCTCAGGGGCCGATATTGAAATCGTCGCAGTAAACGACTTGGGCTCAATCAAGACGATGGCCCACTTGTTGAAGTACGACTCGGTGCTCGGTGTGCTCCCAAACAAGATCTCTGCGTTGGAAGACGGCATCAGTGTTGACGGCAAAGTGCTCAAGGTTTTGCAAGTGCGTGATCCGAAAGAGTTGCCATGGAAGGCTCTCGGCGTAGATCTTGTTATTGAATCAACGGGTATCTTCACCGACCGTGACAAAGCAGCAATGCACCTCGACGCGGGCGCTCCACTCGTCATTGTTTCGGCCCCTTCAACTGGCGCCGATGCCACCATCGTGTACGGCGTGAACCACAACGACTTCCAGGCTGGTGTTCATAAGGTCATTTCCAATGCCTCGTGCACTACAAACTGCTTCGTGCCATTGGTGAAAGTTCTTGACGATGCTTTCGGTATCGAAGGCGGTCTCATGACCACCATTCACGCCTACACCGGCGACCAGGCACTCGTCGACGGCCCGCACAGCGATTTGCGCCGCGCCCGTGGTGCAGCAATCAACATTATTCCAACAAGCACCGGTGCCGCCCGCGCTCCAAGCTTGGTCATGGAATCAATGAAAGGCAAGCTCGACGGCACATCGCTACGAGTTCCCGTTCCTACAGGTTCGGTCACTGACTTCGTCGCAAACTTGAAGAAGCCTGCAACGGTTCAAGAGATCAATGCCGCTTACAAAAAAGCAGCCGAAGGCGAACTCAAGGGCATCTTGGAGTACACCGATGAGCCCATCGTGTCGA
This sequence comes from Ilumatobacteraceae bacterium, assembly GCA_030726975.1. GTDB lineage: Bacteria > Actinomycetota > Acidimicrobiia > Acidimicrobiales > Ilumatobacteraceae > F1-20-MAGs119. The sequence continues at coordinate 13,772 of JANRCO010000098.1, forward strand.
GCGACATCGTCACAAACCCACACTCGTGTGTTTTTGATAGTGGTCTCACCATGAGCATGGGAACCATGGTCAAAGTTCTTGGTTGGTACGACAACGAATGGGGTTACTCAAATCGTCTCGTCGACCTCACGTTGCACGTAGGCAAGAAACTCAAAGGTTAAACATGGCGCGTTTGCCCCTCTTAGAAGATCTTGGCGACGTTTCAGGGAAACGTGTATTGGTTCGTACCGATCTCAACGTTCCGATGGAAGGCCCTGACAATGCTCGTGTCATTACCGACGACTTCCGCATTCGTGCGGCACTGCCAACCATCAACTGGCTCACGTCACGCGGAGCAACGGTGGTCTGTGCAAGTCACCTTGGTCGCCCCAAAGGTCAAACAGTAGAGAAGTATTCTATGGCGCCTATTCGCGCACGGCTACAAGAACTCGTACCGGGTGTCGAGCTGATGGAGAACCTCCGCTTCAATGCAGGTGAAGAAGCTAATAGCGAAGCGTTCGTTGCGCAATTGGTGCAGGGATTCGATATGTATGTCAACGATGCTTTCGGCGCAGCACATCGCGCACACGCATCGGTATCTGGGCCACCAAAAACTCTGCCGTCAGCCGCAGGGCGCCTCTTGCAAAGAGAAGTTGAAGTGTTGGGCGAAATGCGTAATCACCCCAAGCGGCCCTTCATCGCAGTTCTTGGTGGTGCAAAGGTCAGCGACAAGTTGGGCGTAATTGAAGCCTTGCTATCTACTGT
>JANRCO010000099.1 GCA_030726975.1 Ilumatobacteraceae bacterium
GGGCACAAGCAACACGGCTTGGGAGTAAGCACTCAGAAGCTTGATGCGCATGTTGGGAGACAGTTCGTCTCGCTTGATTCTTTCAAAAGCGGAAATAATTGGTGCGCGATCTGGAGTGAAGTCGCTGCGGGCAGCCCATTGCATCACAGCTTCTGCTTCTAATTCCGCATCATTCAAAGTGCGGGCAAGTGTGCTGGCGAGTTCTGCATTCTTTCTTCCTTCGACACGGCGACCAAGTGCAATTTGTGACTTAGCCAAATGAATAAGAAGTTGAATGCGCTCAAGTGTGGCGTGCTCCGTGTTCTCGAGGAGCCAAATGCACGATTCTGTGATGCTCGCATGGTCACCAATTGATTGAGAAATCTGCAGGGCGCTTTGAGCTAATGATTGCGCAATATCTAGGTCAATAGATTTTTCAGATTGAGATAAGTGGGCCATAGCGGCCTGAAATCGACTCTCGCGAGCCAAAGTAACAGCAGCGGCACCGTGGTACGCGCTGCGTTGTACATATGACATACGTGAAATGAGCCGCTGCGTAAACAACGCATGCGAGAAGTTGTAGTGCTCATTTTTTTTGCGTCAATAAGCCAATGCGCTCAGCACGTATTAACGCATCAGTAATAACACTTTCTTCAACACCAAGAAACGCGAGAGAAAGCAGCAAGATTCTCTTGTCGCCATTTAACCCCAGCAGTGCTGCCATTGAAATAACATCTTCGTCGTCTTTGAGAAGATTTATTCTTTGATCGAGAATGCTCTCTAACTCGCGAGGAATTCTGATTTGAGTCAGTGAATGAATGTTTGATTCAAGACGTGCAATTTCAAGAAGAAAAAACGGGTTTCCGTTGGTGAGACTTTGTAGTGAGCTTTCTAGGTCTAGGGGAAGCTTGGCTTTCGTTGCTTGGGAAACCAATTGGGAAGTTTCTAGTCTAGATAATCCGGTTAATTGAACATGCTCCATGAGGTGCGACAAGGTTCGTATTTGAGTAATTGCTCCGGAGTCTTCAAAATCATCAAGTAGGCGGGTGGTTGCAAGGAATCCAACCCCTAGCCCAGTTCCATAGTCGAAGAGATGGAGCATTGCTACCGAGCTGAGATAGTCGCACCATTGCAAATCATCAATCAGGATGATGCTTGGGCGCTCGGCAATGAGGTCTAGCGCTTGTCGGCCATATCGAAAACGATCAGTGTCGGATTGAAATGAAGCAGGCTGTGGAATATCAAACAATGCTCCAAGACGAGAAAAGAGTGCAAAGGGCTCATTGACGTCACTCTCAGAACACCGTAATGAAATTGTTCTTATTGAACGTGATCTCGCGCGAGCAACTGCGTCACGCAATAGATGAGATTTTCCAATTCCTGGTTCACCTGAGAACAGCAATGACCCACCATCGCGGCTCGTCACCTTGGTCAGTAGAGAATCGATAGCAAGTAATTGCTGCTCTCTGCCGACAGTCGATGTATGGGTTGCTTCAAAAGACATCGTTAATATTGTACGTCTTATTTACTGATGACCTGCCGACAAAATGGAGTGGTCAAAGTTGGAACTGCAGTGGTCATTTATTGTTTTCTCTTCACAAGACATTGCAGATTTTGAGCAAAGTGAGCGATGAAAATTTTCAAGCAACCCATTGTGCCTGCAACTCTCAGTGTGGTTCTTGCTCCATTGCTGTTAATTGTTCAGGGCACGTGTGCTTTTCTGGGGTCCATGATTATTGCGGAAGACAATAATCCTGCATGGAGCAAAGTGATTGCATGGGCGGTGATGTTTATTGTTGCGTGTTTTGCTATTTCGTTGCCTACGTTTGCGCTATTTCGTGCAGTTCGTGATCGCAAACTCAATAGTGCTGGAAACAAGTTGAAGACATTTGTGTCAATCATTTTTGCAAGTGTTGCTTTCGCAATCATGGTGGCAGCCCAAGTGTGGACTCTCCCCGCGCTGATCCCGTAGTGCCTATGCAGCAGGGCGCGAAGCAAGAAACGCTGCGAAACGCGCAGGGTCTTCGAGTGGGCCAAAGTGTGAAACTTCTGGCCATGCTTCGTAATGCCCATGGGGGAGAAGCGAAGCAATTTGTTCAGAAATAGCTGATGGTTGGTATTGCTGTGGAGTGCTGCCAAGTACCCAAGTAGGTGTTGCAATGTTTGTAAGTTGGTTCCACGTTTCGTGAATGCCACCGGTGTCGTAGGTGCGAGCTTCGTGTTCGGGGTTGCACTTCAATGAAACGCTGCCGTCGGGTTGTGTGGCAAAGCCGTAGTCAACGTAGGCATGTAGTGCATCGGGGTGGAATGCATTCATGGGTGGCTTTGAAGAAAAGTTGGTGAATGCTTCTTCTCGTGTAGGAAACGAGGCACGGCGCTTGCGTGTTGCTGCGGCAAGTGGGTTAGGCGGCATGTCGGCGGGGCGAAAACCACTTTGCGGAAACACAATGGGTTCAAATGCGGTGATGCCGGCAAAGAGTTCCGGGTTCTTCACGGCAGCCATAAGCAGTGTTGCGCCACCCATGGAATGACCAGCTGCCCATAGTGGAGCGTTGTTCACATGTGAGGTGAGGTATTGCACTACTGCTGTTGCGTCTTCGCCATAAGCAGGCCAGCGCACGTGCCAGTTGTGCGGAACAGTGGAGTCGCCATAACCGCGGTAGTCGAGTGCCCAACAGTCGAATATTCCTGCAAGGTGTTGTGCAATGGGAAGCCAGCAATGCCCGTGAAAACCCGTTGCATGCGAAAGCAACATGATGGGAAGAGTTCCTGCAGGGGTGTCGCTGAGGTGATGCAGTGCGAGTTGCACGCCATCGGTTGATGGCACGGTCACAGTGGTAGGCATTATTTCTTCTCTGTTGTTGGTTTTGGTTCGCGTGGCAAACCAAGAAGTCGTTCACCAATGATGTTGCGTTGGACTTGGCTAGTGCCACCTGCAATGCGGCCACCAGGTGCCGAGAGCATGCCGAGTGCATCGCTGCCTTCGAGCATTGCGGCTGCGCCAGAAAGATCGCCGCGCAACATCGCGGTGCCGAACATCATTTCGGTGATGCCGAGTTTCATGAGTGACGCTGCAGTGGAAGCCTCAGGGCCTTGACGCTTACCCATTGCTTTGAATGCGTGACCACGCGACAAGAGTTGTGCAAGGCGGTCGCGTTCAATGGGGTTGAGTTCGCGGTTATTGCCAAGAGCCGCCATCGATTCCAAGCGACGCTCTAAACCAATGACGCTGGCACCAATGTGGCCGCGTTCGCTGGTGAGCACTGCCATGCCCACGCCCCAGCCACCATGTAGTGGGCCAAGAAGGGAAGTGGCAGGAAGGTGCACGTCGGTGAAGAACACTTCATCGAATTCCGATTCGCCAGTCATTTGTTTGAGTGGGCGCACTTCAATGCCAGGAGTATCCATGGGGCACAAGAAAAAGGAGATGCCTTCGTGCTTTGGTGCATCGAAGTTGGTGCGCGCCATGAGAATGCCCCAGTTGCTGTAGCGGCCACCGCTGCACCACACTTTTTGACCATTAATAACAAAGGTATCGCCATCGAGTTCGGCTTTGGTTGACAATCCACCTAAGTCGCTGCCTGCGCCAGGTTCGCTAAAGAGCTGGCACCATACGTGTTCTGCAGCGAGGCTTTGTAGCAAGTGTTGCGACTGCTGTTCGGGCGTTCCGAATTTCATAATGGAACCACCAGCAAGAACAAGACCCACCATGTTCAAGACAGGTGGAACACCGTGCAATGCACACAGTTCTATCCACGTAGCTGTGTGTGAAGAAGTGAGGCCCTGTCCGCCGTGTTCAACGGGCCAGTGAATGCCCGTGAAACCCGCAGCATGTAAACGAATTTGCCATGCCTTGCCAGCATCGATGAGATGCGGCGGGCAAATGGCGCCATAGTCACGAGGAGCGTGAGAAGCGTTGTCGCGCAGCCAAGATTCGGCTCGTGAACGAAACGCTTCCACGCTCTCAGACATGGTTACTTCAGTTTCTCGAAGAAGACGGCTGTTTCATCGGCCAAGTTGCCTGGCACGAAGTAGCCGTCTTGGCTCATGATGGCATCCCAGTTGTCGCGCAGGTCTTCAAGTGTGTGACCAGGCTTGGTGTAGCCCTGTGTTTCGCCAATGAAGACATTGGCAACACGACCGCCGCCAACGCTGAAGATGTTGCCACTCACTGGGCAATCTTCGTGCGCCAACATGGCAACAATTGGAGTGACTTCTTCTGGCCCCAGCTTGTCGGCAAGGTTGCCCATGAGTGTTTCGGTCATGCGGGTGAGTGCGAGTGGTGCAATGGCGTTCGCCTTGATGTTGAACTTTGCACCTTCAACTGCAAGCACACGTGTGAAACCTACGAGGCCCATTTTTGCAGCGCCGTAGTTGGTTTGGCCAAAGTTGCCGAAGATACCCGCAGCAGATGAAGTAGAGATGATGCGGCCGTAACCCTGTTCGCGCATGATGAGGTACGCAGGCTGTGTGACGTGGAATGCACCTTTGAGGTGAACATCGAACACGGGGTTCATGAGGTCGGGGGACATGTTGTGGAATGACTTGTCGCGCAAGATGCCAGCGTTGTTAATAACGATGTCAACTTTGCCGTATGCATCAACTGCGGTTTTCACAATTGCTGCTCCGCCTTCTGGTGTAGCGACAGAGTTGTGGTCGGCAACGGCTTCGCCGCCAGCTGCCTTAATTTCGTCAACAACTTTTTGTGCAGCTGAGGCATCGGTGCCACTGCCGTCGATGCTGCCACCGAGGTCGTTCACCACAACGAGTGCACCGCGCTTGGCGAGCAAGAGAGCGTGTTGACGACCAAGACCGCCACCTGCTCCGGTGATGATTGCTACTTTGCCGTCGTATCCGAGTTCTGCCATGGGGAAACCTTTCTGGGGGCACTCACGTGAGTGCAGTCATTGTGTAGACGCGAGTTCAGATCTTACTTGTGGGCATTGGTGTTGCCCAATGGGAGGGGTTATGCCTTGAGCGAGTCAATAGCTTCTTGCTTCAAGCGCTTGTAGTCGAGCTTGCCGTTGGGGGCGCGACCAATGGTGGCCACCGTAATGACCGATTTTGGCGATTTATAAGGGGCCAGGGTGGAGCGCACATGGGCAATGAGGGTTTGGGCGTCGATGCTTTGCCCAGGGCGGGCCTCAACCAAAGCGGTAATGGCTTCGCCAAAGCGCTCATCGGGCAGGCCCACTACGGCGGCGTCGAGTACCGAAGGGTGGGTCTTCAAGACCTCTTCTACTTCTTCGGGGTATACCTTTTCGCCGCCGGTGTTAATGCATTGGCTGCCACGACCCAACAGGCGCACGGTGCCATCGGCATCGACCTCGGCGAAGTCGCCAGGAATGGAATAACGAATGTTGTCGATGGTGATGAAAGTGGTTGCCGACTTTGCTTCGTCTTTGTAATAGCCCATTGGAGTGCGACCACGAAGTGCCACGCGACCACGCTCGCCACTACCGGGAACAACGTCGCGACCATCTTCATGCACTACACGTGTGTTGGGGCCGAGTTTAAATGTTGCAGTACTCGATGCGCTGTCGGCAGTGGTGGTGGCCGCTGCCATACCAATTGCTTCTGATGAACCAAGGCTGTCGATGAGGATGAGTTTTTCGTTGTGACGCAACAAGCCGGCTTTTGTTTCGGCCGACCACATGACACCACTCGACACAATCATTTTTAATGATGAGATGTCGTACTTGCCAGGGTTTTCATCGAGTGCGCGCAAGATGGGTTTGGCAAATGCATCGCCCACAATCGACACGCTGTTCACTCGTGCTGAAGCAACAACAGCGAGAAGTTCTTGTGCGTCGAATGTGCGGCTGGTCATGGTGGCAATAGAGCCACCTAAACACAAGTTCCACATTGCATTGAATGCGCCGGTGCCGTGCATGAGCGGAGCTGCTGGCATGTTGACCGCACCAGGCTTGCTCACGCGTGCAGCAAGTGCGTCGTAATCTTTGTGCGCAGGAAGTGGGCGCTTCGACGGTGCATCGAGGCTGGCGATGATGTCGTCTTGACGCCACATCACACCTTTGGGCATACCTGTGGTGCCACCCGTGTACAGGAAGTACATGTCGTCGCCGCTACGTGGCCATGGTGCAATAGCTGGTGCTTGGTTGCTTGTTGCTGCGGTGGTGTAGGGAACTGCCCACTCGGGGCAAGGTTGTGAACCATCGTCGACCCAGATCCATGTTTTGACATTCGGAACACGTGCACGCACTGCTGCACAACGATCGGTGTATGTGGCGTGGAAGATGACGGCAACTGCATCGGAGTTGTCCCACAAATAGGCAAGTTCATCTTCGGTGTAGCGATAGTTGGTGTTCACAGGAACAAGGCTGATTTTGAAGAGACCAAACATCGACTCTAAAAATTCGGGGCAGTTGTGCATGTACTGCGCCACTTTGTCTTGGTGCTTTACGCCTGCTGCCAAGAGCGTGTTGCCAATGCCGTTTGCATTGGCATTGAATTCGGCCCAGGTGCTGGTGCGGTCACCATGTGTTTGTGCGGTCACTTCGGGGAAGCGCGCAGCGTGGAATTCCCACATCTCGGCAAAGTTCCAGCCGTTGTCGTTGTAGGTCGGGGTCGAAGATTGAGTCACGAGAGGAAACACTACGCTGTGAGACGTGGACCAACTATTGCCAGGCGACACCGACGAGCGAAGAATTTCTATTCGTACATGGTTAGCCGAGCATCCGCGGCCCACACCTCGCCAACTTGCACATGCTGGGTATGTTGCCCCTCACTGGCCAGCGCCGTGGGGTTTGGCGGCTGACCCCATTCATCAACTCATCATCGACGACGAGCTAGCGCGCGCAGGAGTGCAGCGTCCGTCGAATGCCATTGGTATTGGTTGGGCAGGGCCGACCATTGCCTATGCCGGAAGTGAAGAACAAAAAGAGCGTTACCTCTTCCCACTGCTCACCGCAGAAGAAATATGGTGCCAACTCTTTAGTGAGCCAGGCAGTGGCAGCGACCTCGCGAGTTTGTCGACCCGTGCCGAGCGCGATGGCGACGAATGGGTGGTGAATGGTTCCAAAATTTGGACCAGTGGAGCGCAACATTCTCAGTTTGGCATTTTGCTGGCGCGCACCAACCCCGATGCTGCAAAACATAAAGGCATCACCTATTTCATTTGCCCCATGAACTTGCCGGGTATTGATATTCGACCCATTCGGGAAATGACGGGTGGTGAAACTTTCAACGAAGTGTTTTTCACCGATGTGCGCTTACCGCTTGATGCTGTTGTGGGCGAAGTGAACGATGGTTGGCGTTTAGCGAAAGTAACGCTGGGTAATGAACGTGTGTCATTGAGTACCGGTGGCGTGTTGTGGGGTCATGGGCCAACTGCGCTCGACCTCGTTGCGCAAATTAAACGTGCCCCAGTTACCGACCCTGTGCTGAGGCAAAACATTGCCAAGGCCTACATAGAACATCAGATCTTGGAGCTCATTCGCATGCGCACATTAAGTGCACGTATTCGCGGTGAACAACCTGGCCCCGAAGCAAGCGTGCGCAAAATTCTTGCCGACGAACATGGGCAACACGTCATGGACCTCGCGCTGTCGTTGCAGGGCGCATCGGGAATGATCGCTAATGCACACGTGGGTGGGCTGAGTGGAACCCAAGGGGCATCTGCCATGGAAGCAGCCGTGTGGTACTACGGGTTTTTGTTTGCACAGGCCCTCACCATTGGTGGTGGCACCGGGGCTGTGCAGCGCAACATCGTGGGAGAACGGGTTTTAGGCCTGCCCCATGAGCCTGAAGCTCGCGCGTAAGTGCGCCGACGCTAACTCGCTCGATCTCGCCCACTAGTTTGGGGGTACACGTTTTTAGAGGGGGACCCCATGAAGCCTTTCCGTTTCGCCGTTCAGTCATATAGTGCCGAGTCGCCAGCCGCATGGCGCGACCGTGCCAAAAAAGTGGAGTCACTTGGTTACTCGGCACTGCATGTGGCCGACCACATCATTGGCCCAGGTGCAGCACTCGACCGTTGCCATCACCCAGTGCAAAACATTGCAGCAGTACCTGCCATGGCAGTAGCGGCAGAAGCAACTTCCACACTGCGTGTGGGTTGTCGCGTGTTTTGTATTGACTACCGCCCAGCGGCTGTGCTCATGAAAGAAGCAGCAACGCTCGACTTCTTCTCTGATGGCCGTTTGGAATTTGGTTTAGGTGCAGGTTGGTTGGCAGCAGAATATGAAGCCATTGGCATCACGCTCGACCCAGCGGGCGAGCGCGTCACACGCTTGGAAGAATACGTGAAGGCCGCAAAAATGATGTTTGCCGCTGGCCAAATGGATTTCAATGGCAAGTACGTGCACCTCAATGAGTTCGAAGCAGTGCCAAAGCCAGTTCAAAAAGGTGGAGTACCCATCATGATTGGTGGCGGAAGCAAGCGTGTTCTTGGCATTGCTGGCCGTGAAGCAAACATCATCAGCTTGAACTTCGATAACTCGAGCGGAATGATTGGGCCAAAGGGCGTACAAAGCAGCACTGCTGAAATGACCTCACAAAAAATTCAGTGGATCAAAGACGGTGCAGCGTCAATTGGTCGCAGCATGGACGACATCGAATTGGAAATTGGTGCTTACTTCACCATGGTGGTGCCCGACGTTGAGCAAGGCGCTGGCGCACTTGCCAAGATGTTTGGTCTCACCGCTGAAGATATGAAGGTGCATCCACACGCACTCATCGGCGATGTCGATCGCATTTGCGACACACTTGTTGCGCGTCGTGAGGAATACGGCATCAGCTATATCACTGTGGGTGAAAGCAACATCGACGCATTTGCGCCAGTTGTTGCACGCCTTTCAGGCAAGTAATTCAGCAATAGCACTTACGTTCGGCACCCGAACTACTTCGTTTGGGCGATCGTGCCAGTTGTCGTTCCAGCGATCTACCCAAATGGGGGTGAGACCTGCAGTTAACGCGCCACGTGCATCGGCACGAATGGAGTCACCCACGTACCAGGTATTTTCTGGTGCAACACCGAGCTGTGTGCATGCATCGAGAAATGCATCGCGGTGTGGCTTGGGCGTGGTGAAAGCAGCGCTCATGCACAACTCAAACCATTCATCGAGACCCAGGCGATTTTTCTCGCGCTCGAGGTGGGGGTTGTTCGAAAGTACAGCGATGCGGTGATTGTTCTTCAACGCGTTCAAGGTGGGAACAATGTCGGGGAAGAAGTCGACGCTTAGCCGTTGAGAAAAAGTAGACACATGGGCATGGCGCTCGTCGGGGTGGAGATCGGGTAGGGCACGCTCCCATTCCTCGTGGCGAAACTCATGCAATTTCCAGGTGTCGCGCTGCTCTACATAGCCCTGTTGGTCATTGCGGTGCCATAAGTGGGTGGCGCAATGATTTTGCAATGCGGTGGTGACTTCAGGAGGGGCAAAAGTGTTGAGGCAGTCCTGAATAGAACCCCACCAATCGATAAGTGTGTCGTCGAGGTCAAAAAGTATGGCGTCGGGTGGAGTGTCGTTCACAATGTCACTATTGTCTCTTCTATGGGGAAAGAAATTACATCAGTCAGTGACATTATTCGGGTTCACGGCGCCGAGCGCGCCGAGCAAGCTGCACTCGTGCTTGGCGAGAAAAGCCAAACGTGGGGTGAACTCTACGAACGCTCGTGTCAGATGGCTCAAGCGCTGCGCGCCGCTGGAGTGAAAGCGGGCGACCGCGTGTCGTTTCTCGACAAAAACTCTATTGAGCACTTTGAAGTGTTTTACGGATGCGCGTTGCTAAACGCTGTTTGCGTCGACGTGAACTGGCGCTTGGCTGCACCTGAAGTGGAATACATCGTGAATGATGCTGGTTCCACCGTGCTGGTGGTGAGCGAAGATTTCCGGCCTGCTGCTGAAGCGATTGCCGACCAACTCAACCCTGCAACCGTGGTCGTCATCATTGGCGGAAGTGGTGCACCTGTGGGCAAGTTGACGACCATTTCTTATGAAACTTTTGTTGCCTCGGGCAGCAAAGTTGACCCGCATGTTGTTGCACAACCAGAAGATGTTGCATTTCAGTTGTACTCCAGTGGTACCACGGGTCGCCCGAAAGGTGTGATGCTCACAAACAACAACTTTTTCTCGCTCATTCCTACCGCAAAAGTGATGTGGGAGCTTGATGAACATTCCATGAACCTGGTGTGCATGCCGCTCTTCCACATTGGTGGCGGCGGTTGGGCTGTTGCTGGTCAGTATTCAGGTTGCACATCTATCATTGTGCGCGACCTCGAGCCAGTATCGCTGGTGAAAACCATCGTGGAGAAAAAAGTAACGCACGGCTTCCTTGTACCAGCTGTGTTGCAAATTATGTTGATGGTTCCCGGAGTAGATACAGCAGACTTCAGTAGTTTGCGCGTATTTGTATATGGCGCATCTCCTATTTCCGAAGAGATTCTCTCGCGTTCCGTGCGGACCTTTAAGTGCAAGTTTTGGCAGGCCTATGGGCTCACCGAAACAACAGGGGCCATTATTAACTTGCCACCAGAAGATCACGACCCAGATGGCCCCAACAAGCATCGTTTGCGTTCATGTGGTGTACCTGGCCCAGAAACGCAAGTGCGTATTGTCGACGCGGAGTCGAAAAAAGATATGCCAGTAGGTGAAGTGGGCGAAATTTGGATGAAGTCACCTTTGGTCATGAAGGGTTATTGGAATATGCCCGACGCAACTGCTGAAGCAATTGTTGACGGCGGTTGGTTCCGCAGCGGCGACGCTGGGTATCTCGATGCCGATGGGTATTTGTACATTCACGACCGCGTGAAAGACATGATTGTGTCGGGCGGAGAAAATGTGTACCCGGCAGAAGTAGAAAACGCACTCATGGCGCATCCTGCTATTGCCGATGTTGCCGTCATTGGTGTGCCCGATGAAAAGTGGGGCGAAACACCAAAGGCAATTGTGGTGCGCAAGGCCGGAGTCGAAGTGACTGAGCAAGAGATCATTGACTTCTGTCGCGAACGAATGGCAAAATTCAAGTGCCCCACAAGCGTTGAATGGATCGATGTGCTCCCACGCAACCCGAGTGGCAAAATACTGAAAAAAGATCTGCGTGCACCGTATTGGGTGGGTCGCACTCGTCACGTGAACTGATTTTTCAGCACTCATGAACGCACCACACAGCGTGGTGCACTATAAATAGTGGCATGTCTTCTCGCACAAAGCCGACCCTTTTTGTCGCCTTTGCGGGGGTAATGCTCTTTGCGGCGTGCGGTGGAAGTTCACCCGTTGCCGACATGGCAACTCAACCATGTGGCTCGGGTGAAGTGGTGTCGGGTCGACCATTGCAAATTGTTTCTACTGTTGCGCCTATCACCAGCATCATTGCCAATGTTGTTGGCGGAAGTGGAGCGGTGGTGAACGGCTTGGTTCCAGAAGGAACCAACTCGCACACCTTTGAGCCTCCACCAAGTGCGGCAAAAGTTCTCGAAGAGTCAGATGTTGTTTTCATTAATGGTTTGGTTCTTGAAGAACCAACAAAAGATCTTGCTGAAGCAAACATTGCCAGTGGCGCAGAAGTGTGTGAAATCGCTACAGGAATACTTCCCGAAGGTGAATGGATCTACGACTTCTCCTTCCCGAAAGACGGTGGTAAGCCGAATCCTCATTTGTGGACCAACCCACCCATGGTGAAGGAATATGCACAGGTGGTGCGCGACACGTTGGTGAAGCGGAACCCAGAAAATGCCGAGGTGTTCAACACGAACTTCACAGCGTTTGCCGCCAAGGTCGATGAGATTGATGCTGCAATGCAATTGGCAACAGAAACCATTCCTGCGCAAGACCGCAAGTTGCTCACTTATCACGATGCGTATGCTTATTTTGCTCGGCACTACAACTGGACCGTGGTAGGGGCAATTCAGCCGTCTTCGTTCGAGGAGCCGACGCCTAAAGAAATTGCCGAACTCATTACACAGGTCAAAGAAGAAAAAGTCAAAGCAGTCTTTGGCAGCGAGGTATTCCCATCGCCTGTTTTAGAGCAAATCGGCAAGGAAACCGATGCCAAATACATCGATGTGCTGCGCGACGATGACCTTCCTGGCGAACCCGGCGACCCTGAGCATTCATGGATGGGCCTCATGCGTTTCAACTTCGTCACGATGGTGGAAGCCCTTGGCGGTGATGCATCTGCACTCAAAGTTTTAGATGTAAACGATGTGGTGAAGGATTCTGCGGTATACCCTCAGTGAGCATGAAGGTCGCTGAAAAAGACGTCTTGGTGCATTGTCACCATGTCACCTGTGCCTATGGCGATGTGGCAGTAGTAAACGACGTCAATTTCACGTTGCATCGTGGCGAGTTTGCCGGCATTGTTGGCCCGTCGGGTTCAGGTAAAACCACTTTGTTGAAAGCGGTACTCGGCAGTATTAAGCCAGTGCACGGCAGCATCGACATGTTGAAGGGCTTGCGCCTCGGTTATGTTCCGCAAGTAGAAAGTGTCGACTGGAACTTTCCTGTCACGGTTCTTGAGGTCATTGTGATGACCCGTGGCGAAAAGAAGTGGTGGCCACGCATCACCACCGCAGAACGTGCTGCAGCAGAAGATGTTTTAGTGCAACTTGGTCTCGGGGGCCTTTCTGGGCGTCATATTCGTGAACTCTCAGGCGGTCAACAACAGCGTGTGTTCGTGGCCCGTGCGCTATTTCATACGCCCGATATTTTGGTGCTTGATGAACCCACTTCGGGTGTCGACGTGCGTACCCGCCACGAGGTATTGCACTTGCTTGCCGACCTGCACGACGCAGGGATGTCGGTGTTGCTCACCACGCACGACCTCAATGGCTTAGCTGCTCACTTGCCGCGGCTCATTTGCTTGAATAAGGAAATTGTGGCCGACGGCAGCCCACGTGAAGTGTTGGTGCCTGATGTATTAGAGAAGTTGTACGGAGCCCCCATGCATGTGTTGGAGCATGGTGGCATGCCTGTGGTGCTTGATCATTCAGAGAACCCCATGGTGGGTCGCTTCGGCGGCAAGGCCGTATAGCAGTGCATTCGTCAATTGTTTACGCGCTCAGCTTGGGTGAACCGTATGGCTTTCAGTTTTTCCGTAATGGAACACTTGTTGCTCTCATTGCCGGTGGCCTGTGTGGGTTGCTCGGAGTATTTGTGGTGTTGCGCGGCATGTCGTATATCGGCCATGGTTTGTCGCATGCGGTCTTTGGTGGCGCAGCAGCTTCTGCAGTCATGAACTTCAACTACTTCATTGGTGCAGGTATCTGGGGTGTGGTGTCGGGAGTGCTCATTGGTCGCATTGCGCGCCGGCGCATTATTGGTGCCGACGCAGCTATTGGTGTGGTCACTACCGCCTCGTTCGCTTTGGGGTTGGCATTGTTGAATAGGTACGGCCAAGCAAAACGCAGTATTGAAGCAGTGCTCTTTGGCAGTGTGCTTGGTGTGAAAAACAGCGACATCATTGCTGTGCTTGTGGTGGCGGTGTTAGCAACAGTGGTCATTGTTTTGGGTTACCGCAAGTTTCTCTTTTCCACTTTCGACCCTGAAGTGGCCGAAGTCAGTGGCGTGAAGGTCTCGTTAATGGAAGCCGCGCTGATGGTGATGTTGTCGCTCACCATTTTGGTCACCATGCGGGTCATTGGAACCCTCCTCATCTCTGCATTGCTGGTCATTCCTGCAGCCACTGCGCGCATGCTCACCAACCGTTTCTCACGCATGTTGTGGATCTCTCCGCTCATTGGCGCCGCTTCGGCATTTTTAGGAATGAACGTGGCGTATCACACCAATACGTCGGCAAGCGCAATGATTATTTTGGTAGGTGCTGCTGCATTTACCTGTGTGTATTTCGGAAGTGGCGTACGCGGCCGGCGCCGCATGGCCTCATTCGGGCACTTGTAAGAGCCACTCCACGCCGTCGGGCGTGTCGCGCACTTCAATATGTGCAAGTGCTAACGCATCGCGAACAATGTCAGACAAGTCGAAACGTTTTTCGGCACGCACGATTTTGCGAATTGCAAGAAGTGCTTCCACGTAGGGTGCAACACGTTCACGGGGGTCTTCTAGGCCACCAGTTGCCGCTGTTCCTAGCTTCACAATCATGGAGCGCAGCACTTCGCGTGCTGAGTCGGCATCGGTACCGGTAAGGGTGTCGGCCGACCACAACTTGATGTCGTTTTCTAATTCCAAAATGGCACGTGTTGCGCCGTTTGCGTCGCCAGCAGCAAGGGCCGACTCAAACTCTTCGCGGCGCAGCTGCGCCACGCTCGCCAAAGATATTGCAACTACTTTTGGTTCATCAACCACAACAACAGGTGGCGGGGGAGTTGAGCTTGGGGCAACAGTGGGGTTTTGAAGTTGTTCTAATGACAGCACTTCGCCAGAGGCAAACGTGGTGGAGTTGCCCTTCACGCGTAATGTGACAACACCGTTACCCACCACTTCTGCAGTGCGCTCGTTGAGGTCGATAACAATTCCGGTGTGCTCGTCGACGCCAAGAACATATTCGCCGTCGTCGAGTTGTTTTTCAAGCATGTTGAGG
>JANRCO010000100.1 GCA_030726975.1 Ilumatobacteraceae bacterium
CGGCAACTGCTTTTGTACGCACACTCGACAACTTGTTTACCTGGCTCGAAAAGCATCCTGAAGACAGCGAACTTGTGCACACCAACCGCGAGTTTGTTCAACACGCTGTTTATGAAACCATCCGCCTCAACCCATCGAGCCCTATTGCAATGCGCAGAGCTCTTGAAGACGTCACCCTGCGTAGTGGTCTCGTTATTAAAGAGGGCGCCACTGTTGTCATTGATCTCATGGCAGTAAACCGCGATGTCGCCATGTACGGGGCCGATGCAGCAGAGTTCAACCCGCACCGCCAACCAGCCGACTCCACTGTGAGTCGCTGGGGGCTTTCGTTTGGCTCGGGTATGCATGCATGTATTGGACAAGAACTCGCTGCTGGCCTCAATGAGCGCTCGCAAGAAACAGCCGACTACGAATACGGCTTGTCAACAGTTGCCGTGCAATCGATGTTTGACCGTGGTGTTCGACCCGACCCAAGCAATCCACCACAAATGGACACCGCAACGAGCCGCCCCTATTGGGGTTCTTATTCCGTTCTGCTCGGTTAACAACATGCAGCAACCTGTAGTGCGCCTCTCCACTTGGAACGAGGCTCGAGACGCCCTACGTCATCGCGATTTGCGTCAAGGGCTGTATGACGAAGGTAGTGCGCTCATGGAAGGCGTCATTGTGAACCTTCATGGCAGTGATCATCTTGCTCGTCGGCGTTTAGAAAACCGACTTTTCCGGCGAGACACTTTCCTGCAGTGGGAACAACAACTCATTCCTCAACTCATCGATAATGTTTTTAGCCAGCTCGATGACCCAACAGAAGGAGACATGGTGCAAATTGCGCGTCGCACCATGATGCGTCTGTCGTCACTCGTTGCAGGCATCGACCTTGGTGCCGACCTTGCAAGCTTCGAGAAAATGAGTGGCCTCATGGCAAAGCTTGCCGCAGCATCAACTGTTGTGCACGCAACCGGCAATAAACAAGACATCATTGACGAAGGAAATACGGCCTTAAACACATTCCTTACCGAGTACTTTGCTGGATCGCGACAACGCCGAGAAAGTCTCGTTGCGCAAGCAACACAAGGCGATTTGGAGTGGAGCGACCTCCCCGCAGACGTACTGACGGTGTTGCTCACAAACCAAGACAACCTCGAGCTACCCGACAATATTATTGCGCGCGAGATTGCATATTTTCCTTGGGTTGGTTCTCATTCCACTTCTGCGGCGCTCGTGCATGCGCTACATCACTGTTTTACCTGGGAGTCTGAGCACAACGGAACTTTGTCTGAGTTAGCAACCAACTCCGCATTACTGCAACGCTTTGTTCACGAGTCACTTCGGCTTCATCCGGCGAGCCCCGAAGCGACGCGCATAGCCACAGCCGATGTTCAACTGCCTTGCGGAGTACACATTTCTCATGGTTCCACTGTTGTTGTCAACATGGTGAGTGCGAATCGTGACCCTGAAGTATTTGGGTCAACCGCCGACGCATTCGACCCGTACCGCAGTACACCCCTACACGCACCACGTTGGGGGCTCACCTTTGGCACAGGGTTTCATGCTTGTTTAGGCCAAGAACTCGCGGGAGGCCTTGGCGAAGACCAGCAACAAGAAATGCCCTTGTACGGCGCAATTGTGGTGATATTGCAATCTGTTTTGCAACGCGGTGGAATACCTCACCGCACACATCAACCGGAGTTAGACGTTGCCACTCGACGCCCTGTGTGGAAGAACTACCCAGTAAGTTTTGTTTCATGACTCGTGCAAACGCCCATCATGAAGTGGTCGACGTACATGCCCACATCCTTCTAGAAGGAGTGATGAACACGTGCGGGCACGCTGGCCCTGAAATGGGAGTTCGCGAAGACGGAACTCAGTTCTTTCGCGCAGCAGACTACGTTCTTGAAAATGTGAAGTTTGTGAACAGTGCTTTCTCTAATGCGCAGATGCGCATTGAGCAGATGGATGCACTAGGTCTCGACAAACAACTTGTTTCGCCGAACCCCATCACGTACTTCTACCATCAGCCCATTGCCGATGCGCTGAGTTTCCACCAGCGCACGAACGATGAAATTGCTCTCACGGGCGATCGTCACCCGCGTCTTCTTGGTGCAGCCACTCTCCCCATGCAAAGCCCAGAAGAGGCGTGCAAAGAACTCAACCGGGTAGTGAGTGAACTTGGGCTCTTGTGCTCATACATCGGAACCGACATCAACGGCATTCCCCTGTCGCATCCTCAATTTGAAGAGCTCTGGGCTGAACATGAACGCCTCGGTGTTCCGGTTGTCTTACACCCTGAGCCACGCACCGGTTACGGGGGCTCCGACCCTTTCTTTGACCCCTGGGATCTCGACATCATCTTTGGCTTTGCCATGGACGAGGGCTTGGCTGTGGCTCATTTCCTCTTTGGTGGCATTCTCGACCGCCACCCCGGTTTGCACGTCCATGTGGCCCACGGAGGGGGTTTTGCGGCCTTCCAAAAGGGACGTCTTGAGCAAGCCCTTGAGCGCCGCCCGTGGGGCAAGGGTCTTCTCACGCGCCCCTTTGCCGACCAATGGGCTCAGATCTCTTTCGATACCGCCGTCCACCGCCAAGATGCCTTGGCCTTTTTGGTGGAAACCGAAGGCCCCGACAAGGTGCTGTTAGGGAGCAACTTTGCGGGCTGGGACCTTGAAGATAAATACATGGAAAAAATCGAGGCGCTGCAATTGTCGGCGAGCGATACTGCAAAAATTCTTGGCGGAAACGCCAAACGCATTTTCAAAATTGACTAGTGCAGTTCAATCACTTCGTTGTTGTCGTCGTACAACACAATCGCTTCACCCGGGCAATCACGCGCAATACGAATGAGCCTTTGCTCACTCATCGTTGTCACCCCGTCGAGTAACTCCACTAATTCATCGGCATCGAAACGAAAAGCACTTGGTTCGTCGCCAACACAGCGCCCAGAGCTAATACAACGATCTTTCAGAACCTCAGCACGAATGGGCATAACTATTTTGAAGCAGTTGCAAATGCGCGTTGCGTCAGCACGCGTGCAAGATGTTCACGGTATTCCACAGTGGCATTGAGGTCTTCAGGTGGGTTGGTGTTGTCGTTGATGACGGCAAGAACATCGGCAATTGCCGCACCCTTACTGATTGCCTGTGATGCAGACTGAGCAAGATGAGGTTTGTTCGACATATTGACAAGCGCAACGCCCGGTTTTGCACCTAGTTGCAGCGCTACACCAACAATGGCGTAGTCCATTGCGCGGCGCACAAACTTTTCATATGCCCAACCAGCATCGGTGTGCTTAGGAAACTCAATTGCGGTGAGAATTTCACCAGGCTGAACATCGGTTTCTAAAAAGTCAATAAAGAATTCTTGCGCTGAAACACGACGCTCGCCATTTTGACCAGCGATGACCATAGTTGCGCCAGTAGCCAATGCCGCTGCGGGTAGATCTGCTGCTGGGTCGCCGTGCACCAATGAACCACCGAGTGTTCCGCGATTACGCACTTGCGGGTCGCCTACTTCACCAGCAACATGTGCAACGAGTGGAAGGTGCTTCTTTACTAGTTCAGACTGTTCAATATCGCGGTGGCGCGTGAGAGCACCAATGACGATGTTGTTGCCGTCTTCTTTAATGTACGACAACTCTTTGATGTGCGTTACGTCAATCAGTGTTGCTGGAGTCACCAAACGCAACTTCATGAGTGGGATGAGTGAATGCCCTCCAGCAAGAAGCTTTGCTTCATCGCCGTGTTCTGCAAGCAAACGAATTGCATCGGCGACCGACGTCGCTTCAACGTAATCAAATTGTGCAGGTATCACTTGGCACCTCCTGATGTGAAGTTTGGGTGTTCCGCAGCCCAACGGACTGCATTAACAATCATTTCGTAGCCCGTGCAGCGGCAAAGGTTGCCTTCGAGCGCCTGGCGAATTTCTTCTTCCGATGGATTGGGGTTCTCTGACAACAAAGCAGTGGAAGCCATGATCATGCCTGGCGTGCAATAGCCACATTGCAGGCCGTGCTCTTGGCGGAATCCTTCTTGCACTGGGCTAAAGGACCCGTCAGCCTGAGCGGCACCTTCAATGGTGGTGACATTGCAGTCGTGAACTTGTGCTGCAAGGAGGGTGCACGACTTCACTGCTTCCCCGTCGAGCAAAACAGTACATGCTCCACAGTTTGAAGTATCGCAGCCAACATGTGTGCCGGTGAGGCTGAGCTCTTCACGTAGATAGTGAACGAGAAGCGTGCGAGCTTCTACTTCGCGTGAAGTTTCTTTGCCATTAACAGTGATTGAAGTACGAATTGTCATCACTTTGCCCCTTCTAAAATGTTCCAAACTTTGATTGGTGTAACTGGCATATCGATGTGCTTCACGCCGAGGTGGCTGAGCGCATCGACAACCGCATTGACCACTGCTGGCGGTGCGCCAACTGAACCCGACTCACCGACGCCCTTAGCGCCCAGCGTGTTACTGGGGTTGGGAGTATTGGTGCGCCCGGTGACGTACCCAGGCAGGTCTGATGCTGCAGGGACGAGATAGTCCATGAGCGTTGACGTGCGTGGCACACCACTGGGGTCGTAGAGCATGTGTTCAAACAGTGCTTGTGCGATGCCTTGCGCTACGCCACCATGCACTTGGCCTTCTACCAAGAGTGGGTTAATAACTGTTCCGCAGTCGTCAACGAGGTACATATTGACAATATTGACTCCGCCAGTTTCACGATCAATTTCTACAACACAGCAATATGCGCCAGAAGGGAAACTGAAGTTCGGAACTTGCTGAAACACTGTGGAGTCGAGTCCGCCGGGTTCCATGCCACCTGGAAGTTCCAGTGGTTGGAAACTCTTCCAAGCAACCTCACTCCACGGAACACTGCGAGCAGGCGTGCCCTTCACAAAGAATTTTTCGTCTTCAATGACGATGTCTTCAGCGCTTGCTTCCAACAAATGTGCGGCAATACGTTTTGCATTTTCATACACACGACCACTTGCCGTTTTTACGCCTTCGCCGCCAACTGCAACCGCACGTGAACCCATGGTTCCAATACCTTGTGGAACAACTGCCGTATCGCCGTGCTTCACACTGATGCGATCGAAATCGATACCGAGTTCGTCGGCCGCAATTTGGGCATAAGTGGTAACTGTTCCTTGCCCGTGGGGCGATGCACCAGTGAAAATAATGGCGCTACCGTCGGGTTGAATGCGCACTTGGGCCGATTCCCACGACGCAAGATGGCCGAAGGCTTCAAGTGAGCCTGGAGGGCCGAACCCAGCAATTTCCAGCCACGAAGCAAAACCAATACCGAGAAGTTTTGCAGCAGGATCTTGACGACGCTTTTCTTGTTCTTTTTTCAATTCGTCGTACTTCACGTGCTTCAGCAACTCATCGAGTGCTCCTGCGAAGTTACCGCTGTCGTACATCGCAAGTGGGCTATGCGTTGCATAGGGAAATGCGTCAACTGGAATGAAGTTGCGACGACGCACTTCTACTGGGTCAACACCTGTTTCATCGGCTATGAGATCGATGAGGCGCTCGATGGTGTACGACGCTTCTGGGCGACCAGCACCACGGTATGCAGCAACTGGGGTGGTGTTGGTAACAACGTTTCGCCACGAAATAGCAACAGCGGGGATGCGATAGCAACCAGCAGCCATTGCGGTGGTGAGAACAGGAAGACCCATGCCGGTGCCGTTGGGGTACGCACCTTGATCTTGAGTCACCGACAACTTCAAGGCCAAAATGCGCCCATCGTTGTCGAATGCAACACTTGCATCGTGCTCTTGAGCACGGCCATGCAACATTGCTACCAAACACTCGCTACGTGTTTGCGTGTACTTCACTGGCCTGCCAATTTCTTTCGACAACAATGCCGTTAAGAAAAATTCAGGCACGAAGTTGATTTTGGCACCAAAGCCGCCACCGACATCGGGAGCAACAACGCGAGTGGAGTCTTGTGGAATACCAAAGTACTGAGCAATAGTGTTGCGCAAGTGGTGTGGTGCTTGAAACGCTGCCCACAGCGTGAGGCCACTGCGTCCCCAATCGGCAAGACACACATTGGGCTCAATGGGTGTAGGTGCACAACGGTTGTTCACAATGTGGAGTGATGCAGTGCGAGGTGCTGCTGCAAAAACATCATCGAGGGGATTCTCAAAATCTTGGAAGTGCACAGTGTTTCCACCAAGAGCTTCGTGGAGCACCACAGCACCTGGAGCCATTGCTGCACTCAAACTTGCCACAGCGGGAAGTGGTTCGTAGTCGACCACAATGAGTTCGGCTGCGTCGGCGGCGATATAACGATCGGTTGCCACAACTACAGCAACACCTTCACCAACAAAACGAACAACATCTTTTGCGAGCAACGGTTGGTCGAGGCCTGGCAGCCCACCTGGGCAGTTTGCGAGTTGCGCGATATTTGCTGAGGTCCACACGGCAAGGACACCTGGCAAGACCAGTGCCTCAGCCGTATCTATTGAGCGAATTTTTGCATGGGCTTCGGTTGAGCGAACAAACACCATCGATGTGCAACCTGCGGGTTGCAGGTCGTCGACATATTGCCCATTTCCGGTAATGAGATTTGGATCTTCTTTACGAAGTACACGTGCTCCAACTAACGACATTCAATTCCCCCTGTTGTAACAGACGTCTGAATGGTAGTTGCTTATTGCACCTCTCGTACAACGGTGTCGGGAAGTTGCCCTACCCATGCGAGGCTGCGGCGCAGGAGCCGACCGTGCTGCAGATTATTGAGCGACCGGTGGTCGTGCCCGAGCGAGCTAAAAACGGCGCGTGTAGCACCGTGTTCATGCGTCCACATGGAGGGTTGAACACCCTCTGGCCCGTCAGACTCGAGGAGTACCTGCGCTTGTGGGCCAACGCCCAGCTCGCAGTACCGCTCGTCTTCCACCACAATTTCGCCAAGGTCGCACACAATGGGGTGCTCTTGTGGTGCGCGCAATGAACTTGCCCAACGCGCGGCAAATACTTCGACTGCAGGGTGCCACGACGAGCCCCAGTTCCAGCTGCCACCAAGGTATTGCGGCCACTCTGGCCAGTCGGTGAAGCAAATGATGCCCGTGTGCAGCACCAATAACCCACCGCCCCTCTTCACGTGTGCCGCAATAGCGTCGCGCAGTTCTATCGGGGTGGTACGCGCCCATTGTGCGCGCTGTTCTGGCGTATAACGCTCGTCGGTCATGGTGAACCAACACGCATACACAGTGACCACGTCAAAGTGATCTTTTTGCAATGCGTGAATTGCGTTATCGATGCCATCGACAATCGTGGAATCAACCACTTCGCTATTAACAGGCTGCGCTGCTAAAACCTTGCCCAGAACGACAGCGCTGTCGGAGAACTCGTGTGCCCAGCCACCAGTCATGATGAGGTTCTTCATGCAATGAACCGACTGCTCATGCTTTAGCTCGGTAGGTCGCCCGTACTCCTGAAGCATCTTTGTTTAATCGCTTCGAGAGATGCAGACCCTCAAGCACAAACTCCACGCCACTCGCTTGAACTGCTGGAGTTGCATTAGTGCCTACAAAAACTTCCACCACCGACTTCAATGCAGGAATGTCGGAAAGAAGCTGCACAAGTTGCGCCGAGGTGATGTCTTCGCCGGCATGAGCAAGCGTGCCCGATTCAAATGCAGCAAGAATTTCATTCACTTTGTCGATGTGCACAGTTGCTGGTGTGGCAAGACGTTTGTAGACCTGCAAAACCGCCGCCTTGACGATTTGCTCAAGAATTGCGCCTTCACGACCTTCTTCAAGTGACTCGATTTCCACTTTGCCAGATGTAGATGCAGCAAGTGCTTCTAAGTCGCTCACGCGTGGCGCAACATTTGTTTCGCCAGCTCGCAATGCGCGGCGTACAGCATTGGCACACATGATTTCGTAGTTGCTCACCGATAAACGAACGCTCACACCGCTGCGTTGACTGATGTGATTGCTTTGTCGCGCAAGATGGCTGAAAGTTGCGATGACTTCCTTCATGAAGTCGGGAACCACTACCTCTACGTCGCCAATACTGGCGGGCCGAGACTCTTGCTCGATGATGGCAACTTCCGTTGCTACTTCAAGCGGGTAGTGCGTGCGTATTTGGCTTCCAAAACGATCTTTCAATGGGGTAATAATGCGGCCGCGGTTTGTATAGTCATCGGGGTTTGCCGATGCCACCAACATCACATCGAGTGGAAGGCGAATTTTATAACCACGAATTTGCACATCACGTTCTTCCAATACGTTCAACAAGCCCACTTGAATACGCTCAGCAAGGTCTGGCAATTCGTTGATAGCGAAAATTCCACGATTCGTACGCGGTACCAAGCCGTAATGCAAAGTGAGTTCGTCACTCAAGTAACGACCTTCAGCAACTTTGATGGGATCAACTTCTCCAATGAGGTCAGCAATTGACGTATCGGGTGTGGCAAGTTTTTCGCCGAAACGTTCTGAGTGGTGCACCCATGCAATAGGAGTTGATTCACCGAGTTCTTCTACGAGGTCACGTGCATGACGCGAGACGGGAGCATAAGGGTCGTCGTTAATTTCACTGCCTTCAATGATGGGCATCCATTCATCGAGCAAACCAGTGAGCGAACGAATGATGCGCGACTTTGCTTGCCCACGCTCACCAAGAAACACCACATCGTGACCAGCAAGAAGTGCGTTCTCTAACTGCGGCATGACGGTGTTTTCATAACCCATTACGCCGGCAAACAAAGGTTCACCTGCTGCAATTTTTGCAATGGCATTACGCCGCAGTTCTTCTTTGACTGGACGCGAGATCCAGCCCGATGCACGAAGCCCAC
Organism: Ilumatobacteraceae bacterium; assembly: GCA_030726975.1. Classification (GTDB taxonomy): domain Bacteria; phylum Actinomycetota; class Acidimicrobiia; order Acidimicrobiales; family Ilumatobacteraceae; genus F1-20-MAGs119. The sequence continues at coordinate 8,797 of JANRCO010000100.1, forward strand.
CGAGCGTGGTGGGCAAATGAGCAGGCGCAACATTGAGGGTCATAGCCTCACGTTAGCCCACTATATTCGGCTAATGAATTTCCTGTTCTTAAGTTTTGCCTTGCGATAATCGGCATTTGCCAGAGCAATGACGTCGATGGAAATTTCCTTCGGACATGCAGCTTCACATTCACCGTGGTTTGTGCATGAACCGAAATATTCATCCATTTTTTCAATCATCGACTCTGCGCGCTTGTAACGCTCAGCCTGGCCTTGTGGAAGCAGGTTGAGGTGTGCAATTTTCGCCGAAGTGAACAAGTTTGCTGCACCGTTGGGGCACGCGGCTACACAGGCTCCGCAACCAATGCACGCCGCTGAGTCCATTGCGGAGTCGGCTACAGGCTTTGGAATGGGAATGAGGTTTGCATCGGGAGCGCCACCGGTGACGGAAGTGATGAAGCCGCCCGACTCAATGATGCGGTCGAACGCAGAACGGTCGACCATGAGGTCTTTGATGATGGGGAATGCTGCTGCGCGCCATGGCTCAATAACAATTTCCGCACCGCTCGAGAACTTACGCATATGCAACTGGCATGTGGCAGTGCTGCGCTCTGGGCCGTGGGCTTGACCATTGATCATGAGTGAACATGTGCCACAAATGCCTTCACGACAGTCGTGGTCGAAAACAATGGCTTCTTTGCCATCGGTAATGAGTTGCTCATTTAAGTAGTCGAGCATTTCAAGAAACGATGCTTCGTCACTGATTTCGTCAACTTTGTATGTTTCGAAATGACCTGAGTCTTTCGGACCATTTTGACGCCAAATTTTAAGGATGATGTCCTTGAGATGATTACTCACTTGTAGCTCCGTGTTGCGAGGTGGACATTTTCAAATTCGAGTTCTTCAACATTGCGTTTTGCGGTCATTGGATCGCCCGACCACTCCCAGGCAGCTACGTGACAGAACTTGTCGTCGTCACGCAATGCTTCGCCTTCTTCTGTTTGGTATTCCGAACGGAAGTGACCGCCACAACTTTCTTGACGCTCAAGTGCATCGCGGCACATCAACATTCCAAGCTGGAAGAAGTCGTCGACACGACCGGCTTTTTCTAGTGTCTGGTTGAGGCTTTCGCCACTGCCTGTAACACGAAGATCTTTTTTGAACTCGTCGTACAACGCAGGAAGTTCTGAGAGGGCTTTTTCCAAACCTTGCTCGGTGCGCTCCATGCCGCAGTAGTCCCAAATGATTTTTCCTACTTCACGATGGAACCAATCGGGTGAACGTGTTCCGCCGATATTGAGGTAACCGTTGAATCGTTCGCGTGCTGCAAGTTCAGCAGCCTTGAACTCAGGGTGATCAACACTAGGGATTGCCTTGTTCAACATTGGAGCCAAGTAGTTGCCAATGGTGTACGGCAACACGAAGTAACCGTCAGAGAGTCCTTGCATTAATGCAGATGCACCTAGTCGGTTTGCACCGTGGTCGGAGAAGTTTGCTTCGCCCGCTGCATACAAGCCAGGGATGCTGGTCATGAGTTCATAGTCGACCCACAGGCCGCCCATGGTGTAGTGCGATGCAGGATAAATACGCATTGGCATGTCGTACGGGTTCTCGCCGGCAATGCGCTCGTACATTTCAAAAAGGTTGCCGTAGCGCTCTTGAACAACATCTTTTCCTAAGCGCGCAATTGCATCGGCGAAGTCGAGGTATACGCCATTTTTTAGCGGCCCAACACCTTGACCTTTATCGACCAAACGTTTTGCGGCACGTGAAGAAATATCTCGCGGTGCCAAGTTTCCAAACGATGGGTAGAGGCGCTCGAGGTAATAGTCGCGATCTTCTTCTGGAATATCGGCAACCCTGCGACTTTCATCGGGACTCTTCGGCACCCATACGCGACCATCGTTACGTAGTGACTCTGACATGAGTGTGAGCTTCGACTGGAACTCATCGCTTTGCGGAATACATGTTGGGTGAATTTGCGTGTAGCAAGGGTTCGCAAAATATGCGCCCTTGCGATGTGCGCGCCAGGCCGCGGTGACGTTGCACGACATTGCATTTGTTGACAAGAAGAATGCATTTCCGTATCCACCAGTTGCCATGACCACAGCGTGTGCTGCATGCGAAGTGACTTCGCCCGTCATGAGGTCGCGTACAACAATTCCTGCTGCACGACCTTCTACCGTGACCACATCAACTAATTCAGTGCGGTTGAACAAACGCACGCCACCCAAACCAATTTGTCGAGCAAGTTGCTGATACGCACCCAACAACAATTGCTGACCGGTTTGACCGCGGGCGTAAAAAGTTCTACTTACTTGTGCGCCACCAAAAGAACGGTTATCGAGGAGACCACCGTATTCACGGGCAAAGGGCACGCCTTGGGCCACCATCTGGTCGATGATGTTGACAGATACTTCTGCCAAACGATGGACGTTTGCTTCGCGCGAACGGAAGTCGCCACCCTTGATGGTGTCGTAAAATAAACGGTGCACGCTGTCGCCGTCGCCCTGGTAGTTCTTTGCGGCGTTAATGCCACCTTGTGCAGCAATGGAGTGCGCACGGCGAGGTGAGTCATGAAAAGTGAACGCATCTACTTGGTAACCAAGTTCCGCAAGTGTCGCAGCAGCAGATGCGCCAGCAAGGCCGGTACCCACCACAATCACTTTGAATTTGCGCTTGTTATTGGGGTTCACCAACTTCACATCTTCTTTGTACGAGGACCACTTGTCACCAAGTGGGCCAGCAGGGATTTTTGAGTTCAATTGTGTGCTCATGATTTTTCCTTATGTCCTGCTCTCTCAGCCGCCCACGATGCCAGCAAGCACCGCGACCGGGAATGAAACATTTCCTACAACAACGATTGTTGCAACTCCTGCTGCAATAGAACGTCGCCATTCATTGAAGCGCGGCCGATTCCAGCCCATCGATTGAAAAAGGCTCCACACGCCGTGAAAGAGGTGGATACCCAACATGATGTTGGCCAAAATGTAAAACAAGGCAACCGGCCAACGCTCAAAACTGCGCACCACATTGTCGTAGACATTGGCTCGAATAAATTCTCCATCGGCTCCGACGGTATTGACGACGCCAAAGGTGAGATCGAGTAAGTGCCAAATGACAAACAGCAAAACAGTGACACCGGTGTAGCGCATTGATCGACTTGCAAAACTTGCCACTTGATAGTCGCGCTCACTTTGGTACTTCACTGGGCGCGCCTTGCGATTCAACTGTGTCAATGAGTACGCAGCGTGGATATGCAACACCACCATGGCGAGGAGTCCGCCGCGCAATAGCCACAACACCACACCCTTTGGAGCGATGGGGTACAGCAATTCCTTCAGGAACTCTGCGTAATGGTCGAGATCTGACTGACCGAAATACATCTTTAAGTTTCCGATCATGTGGAACACCACAAACCCAATGAGAGCAATTCCGGTGATTGCCATCACGTACTTTTTGCCTACGGCGGTGCTGTAGAGATCGAGCAAAAACGGACGACGCTTCTTTTTCGCTACCGCGGTGCCCGTCACGGGTCCACGCTGTGATTCCAGTACTTGTGCCATCGAGGGGTGCCTTTCAAAAAAACTCACTCGGAAAGCCGAGAAGAGCCTGCGCGTTGAAAACGGTACTCCCCGCGACGCGCACAAGTGAACTTCTTCAAAAAGGGCGACAAAATTCACGCCCCTTTTATTACCGGTTGGTAACAAGAAGGGCTGTGGATACGGGACCAGGTTCGCCCTCAGGCGAGTGAGTTACCTACACTCTCGAGGTCGCACACAATCCTCGGGGAAGGTTCGTCTTTCCCGTCCATATGAAAGGTCACCTCACGTGGCAGGACTTCTCGGATCTGAAGAAGGCAACGTCCTCTCCCTCCTCCCCGTTGCTCCAATATCGCGCGCCATTGCCCCCTTTGATCCCGGTAACGCAAAGAGGCAAGACGCATGACAACTGTTCGTTACCTCAGCCTCGACTGGATTGAGGCAATTGGCACACGTGCCGCAGAAAATGCGGTGTTGCAAGCCCTCGGTTCGACTTTGGAAATCGGCATCACTCAAATGGTGAGCGACGGCCCCGAAGACACCGTCTTGTATCACCTTCAAGTAAAAGACAACGCCGTCACGTTTGGTGCAGGCCCTGCCGACCCAGAACACGTGCGCCTTGAACAAGAATGGGAAACTGCCGTCGCTGTAGCCACAGGCGAAATGGCTGCAGAAGATGCATTCATCACCGGAGCAATACGCATTGGTGGTGACGCACAAATGCTTCTGCAGAGCCAAGAAATTTTTGCTGCGCTCGACCCCATCTTCGATGAAGTAGCGCACATCACCGTTTACAAATAATTGCCCGACTTCAACGCAAGATACGTCGCCTCGGCATTATTTTCTTCCACTTGTACAGCATCATCTGCGAGCGGATTCACCCAGACCGCCACGATGAGCGCGAGTTCATGTACGTCATTTGCACCAAAAACTCCATTGTCGCGAGCTCTTTGTACTCCACGCGCTACCCCGTGCTGAGCTGCGCCCCAGGTGAGAGCACCGTGGTGTTCCGTTTCAATAGTTGCCTTGTTCACAAAAAGCGTCATTGGCTGCAGTGGCTGATTTGGCGCAGCAACCGCTACAAAACGCGTGTGCCCAACACTTGGTGTTGCTAGACCCGTTGCCCATGCAGTTCCTACGGCCCCTTCTCTGTTGCCTAGCACAGTGTTGATGTGTGCTGCGTTCACACCCTCTCCAACGAATGATTCTCCGTATTCAGATTTCATTGGGGCAACCTTCCGTAACGCGAGAGCTTCAATTCATCAGACGAGTCGGTTCCACTCTTAGTGTCGTATGCCAACAGCGCAACGATGCGCAACGTATGGCCCTCAATTGGAGTCACCTTGTGCAAAGAGGTACGGCCGTTAAAGATCATCAAAGATCCGGCGTGCATTGGCTCGACGCGGATTCGGTCACGCGCATTGCCAGACAAGACACTTTGTACATCGTCATAGTTTTCATCGGTTGCCGTGCGAAGTTTTTGTGCATTTTCAAACTCGCCACCGGCCTGCGAAGGCTGCAATGCAAGTGACACCACAAAGTCGGTCATGTCGAAATGCCAGCCCAATTGGTCGCCCTCACGCATGACCGCAAGGTTCAATGCACCAAATGGGTCTGCGTATCGGTAGAGCTTTTCTTGTCCAAGAACGCCAGCAACAAAAGTCATGAGCTCATCGGACTCATAAAGTTCGCGCACCGCGTGATGTGCGGGAATGTGGTCGTAAGCAATTACTTCCACTGCAGACGACTGCATAGTTCGACGGGGATGCCCCTCAGGAAAAGATTCATCGGGGCTGCTCAAATATGCAGTTTTCTGTGACTCCGAACGGTGTGCAAGAGCCACAAGTTCTTTGGTTTCCACAACCATTCGCTGCACAACTTCGCACGGGATGAACTCTGGCAACACCACTACCCCGTCACGCTGGAATACCTAGCGTAAGTGAGCAGTGGTCTGAAAATCAGAAAGCGGCCACTCGTTCGTATTCACGAGGGCCGCTACTGACATTTTAAATATTTTCGTTGGTGTTAGATCAGACCAAGTTCACGCACTGCGTCGCGCTCTTCAACAAGTTCTGCAACCGATGCATCAATTTTTCCACGGCTGTATGCGTCAATGTCAAGACCTTGAACAATCTTGTATTCACCGTTTTTGCATACACATGGGAAAGATGAAATGAGTCCTTCAGGCACTCCGTATGAACCATCGGAAGGAACTGCCATTGAAACCCAATCGCCTTCGGGCGTATCGGTTGCCCATGAACGAATGTGATCGATTGCAGCATTTGCTGCCGAAGCTGCCGACGACAAACCGCGAGCCTTAATGATGGCTGCACCACGCTTAGCAACAGTGGGGATGAAAGTTTCATCGAGCCATTGCTGATCGTTCACTGCTGCAGCTGCATTTTTGCCATCTACTTCGCAATGGAAAAGATCGGGGTACTGCGTTGTGGAATGGTTGCCCCAAATAGTCATCTTCTTAATAGACGACACTGGCTTATTGAGCTTTGTTGCCAACTGTGAAATGGCACGGTTGTGGTCGAGGCGGGTCATTGCTGTGAACTGACCAGGGTTCATTCCCTTTGCGTTGTTCATTGCGATGAGAGCGTTGGTGTTTGCTGGGTTGCCCACCACAAGCACCTTGATGTTCTTTTTTGCATTCGCAGCAATTGCTTGACCTTGTGGTTTGAAGATGCCACCGTTTGCCGACAACAAGTCGGCACGCTCCATGCCATCTTTGCGCGGCATTGCACCAACAAGAAGTGCCACATCGGCATCACCGAATGCAACGTCACCAGAATCAGTGCACACCACTTGCGAAAGAAGCGGGAATGCGCAATCTTCAAGTTCCATCTTGACGCCCTCAAGGGCTCCAAGTGCTGGAGTGACTTCAAGCAACTGCAAAATGATGGGAGTGTTTGGACCCAACATTGCTCCAGATGCGATACGGAATAAAAGGCTGTAGCCAATTTGGCCTGCTGCGCCGGTAACGGCGACTCGTACGGGGGTTGTCATAGACCCCCATCGTAGGTCGCACGACCCCGCCCCCCAAGCCGGAGCGATACGACCTATTTCACGGAGGTGGTGGTTGCCTGAACAGTGGTACTCGAGGTTGAAGTTGACGTGCTCGCTACCGTTGAACTCGTTGTAGTAGCGGCTTGCGTTGGTGCCGACAAGACTGCGTCTTCAAATTGGGGCCCCGGGCGCCCCAAAGCCTCCATAACGAGCGCGGTGTACTTGCGCTGACCCAAGGGGCGCAAGTGCGTGAGGTCGTCATAGAGCCACTTAGGGTGCTCTGTGGCGTACTTCTTCCAGTCGATGATCTGGACGTTGGGGAAACGCTCGGGAAGTGCTCGAATGAGGCGGTTATTCGACTCTTCCCAGTTCTTTCCGGGTACTGAGTTGGTGAGCACCAGCACCAGGGGAACATCGGCCAACACGCTCACAATGCTGTCGATGGTTTCTTGCGAAGTACCGCTATTGGTGCCCAAGTGAATAACCACGGCACTGCCCAGAGCATTGATGGACTTCACATAGTTCACAATTGGCAAAGCAGCTTTAAATGGGCGGCTCTTTTGGGCATCGACTGTTACCCCATATTTCGTCATTTCAGGTGCAGCACCCAACATGACTGAGTCGCCAATTGCCAAAATATCGATCCGCTCAGCCGGCACTGTTGTTGGCGCAACTGTTGAAGTTGTTACTTCACCGGCAACAGAACTTGTAGGAATCGTCGACGGCACAGTGGTGGGCATGAGGTTGGTAATGAATGCATCAGCATCGACCAAGCTTTGACTAATTGCATCGAGTTCAACTTTTGCCGTCGACAAATTTGCAATAGCGAAAACTGGAGCAAGACTCAGGGCGACTGCGATGCCCACCATTTTGCGTCGGTGCAACTTCCGCTCCGCAGTAGGCGCGCCGCGCCACGTGCGCAGCCAAACACCCAACTTCCCTTTTCTAATGGGGGTCTCGATGTATCGATACGACGCTTCGGTGACGAGCAACGTACATGCCATGAGAAATGCAAAGCGGCCCCAGCTCAGCGCGTTGCCGGCAATATTCCGAGAAATTTGAAAAATAGGCCAGTGGTAGAGATACAAACCGTACGAACGCACGCCCACCCATACAAAAACCTTGTTGCCTAAAACAACTCGTCCGAGCACAGCTGATGGATGCGTTACTGCAGCAATCACTGCAACCGTTGCCAGCCCCACCAGGAAGAAGCCACCGCGATACAAAAGGTCATAACCATGGCTTCCCGTTTCTGCTCCGGTGACCACATTGGTGAAGCGCCACGCCATGAACGCAAGCGACAACAGCCCAAGAACCCCAACGACATCTACCAAAAATGACCGTTGGGCAATGCGTGCCTGAGCGATGTACCACGGACGCCACCACACACCAAGTGCGGCGCCGAGAAACAGTCCACTTGCTCGAGTAATGGTGGAGAGATACACAAAATCAATACGCGCTACTTCGCGACCAAGAAATGAGAAGTACTGATTTGCTGTATCGGTCGGGTTGGAAATTGGCCCGGTGCGATACATCACTGCAGTCAAGACTGCAATTCCCACAGCAGAAAGAAAAAAACATAAACCAATAACTGGCAAACGGCGTCGCGACAATTTCAACAGCGCAAACATCAGAAGTGGCCAGATCAGATAAAACTGTTCTTCCACCGCGAGCGACCACAGATGGCGCAGTGGTGCAAAAGCAAAAGCACTGAAATACGAACTGCCCGTATGGATTTGGAACCAGTTTGAAATGTAGAAAAAACCTGCAAGCACGTCACCGCGCAATGTTCCTAGTTCACTGCGCTTGAACAACGAGACATAAATAGTGATTCCTACAAGCAAGGTCCATAGCGCTGGCAAAAGCCGACGTGCACGTCGTATCCAAAATTCACGCAAGTTCACGGTTCCAGTGCGCTGCGACTCGGCGACCAAAAGAAGAGTGATGAGATAACCGCTGATGACGAAAAATACTTCAACGCCTAAAAATCCACCCTCGAGCCAAGAGTGGTTTGCGTGATAGAAAATCACTGCAACAACGGCTAACGCGCGCAGACCATCGAGGCCGGGTAGATAGGGCACTACTGCTGGTATGCGCAAGCCGCCCGAGGAATCAGGTGGCAGATGAGACAACCGGGAGCCCCAAGTTTGCATAGATCTCACGCGTAGCGCTCGACCGATTCAACGTATAAAAATGCAACCCTGGCGCACCAGCATCGAGCAATTGCGCACATAACTCAGTTGCCGCTTCTACGCCAATACGTCGCACATCTTCTGGGTCATCTACTTTGGCGAGTCGTTCCGCTAAATCTTGTGGGAATACCGCTCCCGACATTTCGGCCATGCGCTGCACTTGACTTTTGTTTGTTACTGGCATGATGCCCGGAATGATTGGCTTGTTGATACCGAGTGCCGCAAGTTCTTCAACTAGACGCACATAATGTTCTGCGTCAAAGAAAAACTGGGTAATGGCAAAATCGGCCAGACGCAGTTTTTGAGCGAGAAATTCACGGTCTTCAGTGCGTGATGAACTGCGCGGATGCACCTCTGGGTGTGCGGCAACACCAATGCTGAATTTCCCTGCATCTTGCAACTCATGCACAAGGTCAGAGGCAAAGCGATAGTCACTTGGGCGAACATCGGCAGGGTCTGTAGGTGGGTCGCCACCCAGAGCCAGAATGTTTTCCACTCCGGCATCTACATAGGCCTGAAGGATTTCTTCAATATCGCCGCGCGTGTGACCCACACAGGTGAGATGCGCCATCGGGGAAATTGTTGTTTCGCGGCGCATCCATGTCACAAGATCGCGAGTGCGTTCACGGGTGCTGCCACCAGCACCGTAAGTAACCGACACAAAACTGGGATGCAAAGTTTCCAATTCTGCAATTGTTCGACCTAAAGACAATTGGGCAGCATCGGTCTTTGGCGGAAAGAACTCAAAGGAAAAAGTACGCCCACTAGCGAGAAGTTCCGTAATGCGGGCCATGTGAATAGTTTAGTGACGGAAGTGGCGTGCGCCAGTGAAGATGAGCACAATGCCATGCTCATTTGCTGCGGCAATGACTTCCTCGTCACGCACACTGCCCCCTGGTTCGACAACAACATGCACTCCAGCTGTTGCCAACATGTCGAGCCCGTCGCGGAAGGGGAAAAATGCGTCGCTTGCCGCTACCCCGCCAATGGCTCGGGTCCCTGCACGTTCACATGCCAACCGAGCTGCATCGAGACGGTTTTGCTGACCACCACCGATGCCCACTGCTTCATTGTTTTGTGTCACCACAATGGCATTCGAGCTCACCGCAGCACACACCTTCCAAGCAAAGCCGGCCTGCTGTAGCTGCTCTGGTGTTGGCTGAGCGCTACTTGCCACAGTCCATGTTGCAGGGTCATCATTCACGGCATCGGGGCTTTGCACCAGCACTCCACCACTCACACTGCGTAACTCATACTCAGGAAGCTCAGAGGCGCTAGCACGCACGATGCGGAGATTTTTCTTACTTTGCAGAATGTGCAGCGCCGACTCTGAAAACGCCGGAGCAACAACAACCTCAGTAAACACGTTGCAGATTTCTTGAGCAGTTGCTTCGTCTACCTCTCGGTTAAGAGCAATAATTCCACCGAATGCGCTCACTGGGTCACACGCATGAGCGCGTTGATATGCATCGAGAAGCGACAAACCAGTTGCAACACCACACGGGTTGGCATGTTTTACAACAACCGCTGCGGCTTCAGAAAATTGGTGCACCAGTTTCCAAGCGGCGTCGGCGTCGAAAACATTGAGGTACGACATCTCTTTGCCACCGAGTTGTTCAGCAGTGTTCCACCAACTATGGCTTCCTTCAAGACGGTACAAAGTACCTGTTTGATGAGGGTTCTCTCCGTAGCGCAAATCTGAAACATGCTCTAACTGCAAGGACAACGCAGACTTTTCGTTTCCACTCATCCATTGCTCAATTGCTGCGTCGTAATTGCGTGTCGTTGCAAATGCGCGTGCCGAGAGCTGGCGACGTGTTTCCAAACTCAATGCACCATTTGCCGAGATTTCAGCAAGCACCGGTGTGTATTGAGATGGTTCCACCACTACACCTACTCGTGCAAAGTTTTTGGCAGCTGCACGAATCATCGCTGGGCCACCAACATCGATGAGATCAACACTGGGGTTGTCGGCAAACGGATACAGGTTCACCACCACTAAGTCAATTGCTTCAATGCCATACTCGGCCATGTCGGATACATGATGTGGCAACGCAGTGTCGGCAAGTATTCCACCGTGCACTTTGGGGTGCAGTGTGACCACACGATGATCGAGAATTGCGGGAACACCAGTGAGGTCGGCAACATCGGTCACGCTGATGCCTGCAGCAACAAGCGCCTTCGCTGTTCCGCCACTCGAGATGATGCTCCATCCAGACGCAACAAGGCCCCGCGCTAATTCCTCAACGCCTGTTTTGTTATAGACACTGAGAAGGGCGCGGGGCACTGTTCAAACTCTCTGAATTACTTTGGTGACTTACTTTAAGCCCTTGACAATTTCTGCCATGAGCGAGCCGGCTTCGGTTGGGTTCAAACCAATTTGTACGCCTGCTTCGCGCAATGCGTCCATCTTGCCTTGTGCCGTTCCTTTGCCGCCAGAAACAATTGCTCCGGCGTGGCCCATTTTCTTGCCTGCTGGTGCAGTAACACCTGCGATGTATGCGCTCATTGGCTTTGTGACATTGGCTTTAATGAACTCTGCAGCTTCTTCCTCTGCAGAACCACCAATTTCACCGATCATGATAATTGCGTGTGTCTCTGGGTCGTTTTGGAACTCAGCAAGACAATCGACAAATGAAGTTCCAGGTACTGGGTCGCCACCAATTCCTACACAGGTGCTGACGCCAATTCCTTGCTGCTTCAATTCATAGAGTGCCTGATACGTGAGGGTTCCTGAACGCGAAACGATGCCGACGTTTGGACCTTTTGCTGAAGGCAACTCTGCAATTTCACCGGCAGTAATACCGATGTTGCATTTCCCTGGGCTAATGATTCCTGGACAGTTCGGGCCAAGCAGTCGTACTTTTGGATAATCGCGAACAAGTGTGTTGAACACCTTTGCTTCGTCTTGAGCTGGAATCCCTTCGGTAATGCACACGATGAAAGTGATTCCGGCTTTTGCTGCTTCCAAAATGGCGGCAGCTGCAGCCTTTGGTGGAACTGCGATAAATGAAGCGTCTGCACCTGTTGCTTTTACTGCGTCGGCAACTGAATCGAAAACAGGAATGCCTTCAACGTCTTGCCCACCCTTACCTGGCGTGACACCACCAACAACATTTGTTCCGTAGGCACGGTTACGCAGACCGTGAAACTTGCCTTGACCTCCGGTGAGTCCTTGGACAATCACCTTGGTGTTCTCGTTTACAAAAATGGCCATGGTGTTTTCTACTTTCCGTTCGCAAGTGCTACTGCAGCACGGGCCGCTTCAAGCATTGTTGGCTTACTCAATAATTTGGATTCGGGAATTCCAGCTGATGCCAGAATCTCTCGTCCTTCTTCGGCGTTGGTTCCATCGAGTCGAATAACGATGGGCGCGCGCAAGTCGACACGCTTCATTGCTTCAACAATTCCCTTGGCAACTTCTTCGCCTCGTGTAATTCCACCAAAGATGTTGATGAAAATGCTCTTCACTTCTTTGTCGAAGTTGATTACTTCAAGTGCTGCTGCCATTTGGTCGGCATTTGCACCGCCACCAATGTCGAGGAAGTTTGCTGCAGTGCCGCCTACTTGGTTCACCACATCGAGCGTGCTCATTGCCAAACCAGCACCGTTGGCAATGATGCCAACAGTTCCCGAGAGGCCAATGTATTGCAAACCCTTTTCGCGAGCGAGTTGCTCACGGTCGTCGAGTTCTTCAGTTGCGCTGTATTCGGCCCATTCTGGGTGACGATATTCAGCGTTTCCGTCAAGGCTTACTTTTGCGTCGAGCGCATGTACTTCGCCGGTTGGCTTCAAAATGAGTGGGTTGATTTCGGCGAGGTCACAGTCGCCTGCGGTGAAGCAGTCGTACAACTGAACCAAAATCTTTGCCACACCATCGAGTGCCTTGGCGGGGATCTTCGCATCGACTGCTGCTTGGCGAGCAACTTTTTCGCTGAGTCCATCAACAGGGTTGATATGCAACTTCACAATTGCATCGGGGTCTTTTTCAGCTACTTCTTCAATTTCTACGCCGCCTTGAGCAGACAACATCAAGAGATGCTTCTTCGCTGCACGATCGAGTGTGAATGATGCGTAATACTCTTCGTCAATATCGGACGCATGCTCTACCCAAATGCGCTTGACCACGTGACCTTTAATATCCATTCCCAGAATATTTCCAGCATGCAAACGCACTTCGTCGGCGTTGTTGGCCAACTTAATTCCACCAGCTTTTCCACGACCGCCTACCTGCACTTGAGCTTTCACAACAACGGGGTACTGCGATGCGTCGGCAACTTTCACTGCTTCATCAACAGTGACTGCTACGCCACCCGCTGATACAGGAATACCGAACTTGGCAAAATACTGTTTGCCTTGATATTCAAAGAGGTCCACTCTTACTCCTTATTAATAATTGAGATCTTGATTGTAAAAATATTGTGTAACTACTTCAGAAAATTACTGAGCTGCGTCGAGCGTTTCTTCAAGCCAAGCACAAATAGCTTTTAACGACGAGCCTGGTCCGAACACTTGTCCAACACCTTGCTCTTTCAACGTTCTTGCATCGGCATCGGGAATGACTCCACCACCAAAGATGAGAATGTCTCCCAGGTCACGAGCACGGAGTTCTTCCATGACGCGAGGGAACAGCGTGAGATGAGCACCCGACAACAGCGAGAGTCCGACTGCATCGACATCTTCTTGCAGTGCAGTCTCTGCAATTTGCTCGGGGGTTTGGTGTAAACCCGTATAAATGACTTCGAATCCATGATCTCGAAGGGCACGCGTAATGGTTTTTGCACCACGGTCGTGACCGTCAAGCCCTGGTTTAGCTACGACAACTCGGTAAGGCCTCTTCACAAGAAAGAAACCCTACGCCGTTGTGGCATCTTCCTTCTAACCCGCCACACTATGGGGGTGGCATCTTCTCGACTCAAGTCCCCGCTCGCCAGAGCTTTCGCCCCTGTTGGGGCAGGAATTGTCTTCTTTGCACTGCTGTTTTTGGCCTTATGGGGCGCAGCGTCCCTCATTTCGCGAAATCCAGAGAGCATCACCAACTTGGGCGCCCAAACCTTTCGCGTGGGCTCCGTGAGCCAAATTGCGAAAACTGTCACAGAGTCTGGCCCCGTTCTCTACCCCGACCTGCGTGACCCCGATGGCAAGCGCAGCATTGTTCTCGACCACCAAGGCTCTGACCCTGCGAAAGGCTGGCGGGTGTTCTACGCCTACCCAGCAGACCGCGACGAAACATGTCTTGCCAAGCAAGTCAAAGAGACACGCACCTTCACCGATTGTTCAGGTCGCAATATACCGATGGAAGATTTGGCAAAGCCAACCGATGTTCGGCCTCTTGTAGAGAACCGCACCACTTTGTATATCGACTTACGCGTTACGAAGTAGCAAGCGCCGACACTAAACGGTCGGCAAAAATTTCTGTGTGCTCGCCCAATTTGCCACGGTGAAGCGCAAGGCCACCCACTACCTCTGCGCCACGTGATTCCAAAATGCGTGTCATGGTGTCGAGAGTTTTTGCAGGGTTCAATGCAAAGGTGCAAAACGCAGCGACTTTTTTGTCGCGCATTGCAGGGAGTTTTGCTAGTGCACCTGCACCCCATGGTGCTTGCCCGACAACAAAAAGTCCGTGAACCCAAGTGCCCACCAACACGATGTCGGCATTTTGGATTGAAGCATGATCTGGTTTACGCACTGGCGATAAACCCGTGATGCTCCAGCCCGCCTGTTGCAAATTGGTGCCAATCATTTCAGCGGCCTTCCAGGTGTTTCCCGTCAAACTCTCTACAAGTAGTGCTGCCTTCATGCCTTCACTCTACTTCTGAAGTACCACCAGGGAAGACACCACTAGGCCATAAAACCTAGAGCCTTTTCAATGGCGCCCAGGCAAGCGACAGTATTTTTGTGCCCTTGTCGCGGAAGCGAATCGTCACTTCTGCTTTTTCACCAGCGCCTTTAATATCGATCACCACACCTTCGCCAAAGGTGGGGTGCACGATGTCTTCACCCACCTTGATATCGGACAAAACATTGGCATTTACTACTGGTGCTACGGTACGACCAGCAGCAATGGCCGCATCTACAACGCGGTTCGTGTGTTCCTCTGAGAATGAATTGCCATACGTGCGCTCGCGGCGGCTTGAACCTCCGGACCCAAATGAAGATGCGCCACCAGAAAAACTCTGAGCATTCGCATTGCCTTCAATGCGGAAAAGTTCATGTGGAATTTCTTCCAAGAAGCGTGATGGCGGGTTGTACTGGGTATTTCCATACAAGCTTCTGCTCCATGCATGTGAAACATTGAGCAGTTCACGCGCACGCGTAATACCTACGTATGCAAGGCGACGCTCTTCTTCCATTTCTTCGGGCTCTGCGAGGCTTCGGCTATGCGGGAATACACCTTCTTCAAAGCCTGCAAGAAACACCACAGGGAATTCCAAGCCTTTTGCAGCATGCAGGGTCATGAGCATGACGCGATTTTCACCATCTATTTGGTCGGTATCGGCAACAAGCGCAACTTGTTCAAGGAAGTCATCGACGGAATCGAACTCTTCTGCAAATCCAATAAGTTCTGCAAGGTTCTCTAGGCGACCTGCCGACTCGACTGTGTCTTCGTTTTCCAATTCAGTCATATAGCCCGAGCTCTTCAGCACTAAGCGCAGTACTTCTGCCGGGCCTTCACTTTGATGGTTCCCTGCTTCATCGAGTGATGCAAGAAATGCGGTAATACCTTTTAATGCTGCTCCGCCCACCGAAGCCGCAGCCGCGTTGTGGAGCGCAAATGAAAAACCCTGGCCGTGATTGCGCGCATACGTATCGAGTTTGTCGACGCTGGTGTCGCCAATGCCACGCTTGGGAACATTGAGCACACGCTTTACATTGACTTCATCGGCTTCGTTAATGGCAGCCCGCAAATACGCAAGCGCATCTTTTACTTCACGGCGCTCATAGAAACGAGTGCCTCCAATAATTTTGTAGGGAACTCCAAAGCGCATCAGCGACTCTTCAAGAATACGGCTCTGCGCATTCGCGCGATAAAACACGGCCATTTCGCCCCATTGGCGGGCATCGGTTTCATGTGCGTCACGAATTTGTTGTGCAATCCAGCGAGCTTCATCGTGCTCATCATCGGCGTAATAACGCACGATGGGGTCACCAGTTCCTGAGTCACTCCACAGGTTCTTCGGCTTGCGCTCAATGTTGTTAGAAATAACAGCATTGGCGGCATTCAAAATGTTTTGTGTGCTGCGATAGTTCTGCGCCAACACCACGGTGGTGACATCGGGGAAAGCTTCTTCGAACTGCATGATGTTACGAAAATCTGCCCCGCGAAAGCGATAAACCGATTGGTCGGTATCGCCTACAACGCAAACGTTGTGATGCTTTGCCCCCAGCATGAGAACAATTTCGTTTTGCGACACGTTGGTGTCTTGATATTCATCAATCAAAATGTGTTCAAAACGCTCTTGGTACATTGCAAGGACATCGGGGTGTTGCTTAAACAACTGCACCGTGTGCATGAGTAAGTCGTCGAAGTCCATTGCGCCTGCGCGCTCTAGACGCAACTGATACTCAATGTAAACATCAGCATGCTTCGATTCGAGCATTCCTGTTGCGCGGTCTTTTGCCTTGCCAGGCGTGAGTAATTCGTTCTTCCACAAACTGATGCGTGCCTGAACACCGCGCGCTGGGAAACGCTTTACATCGAGGCCAAGATCACGAATGACATAGCTCACCAAACGCTGTGCGTCGGACTGATCGTAAATAGAAAATGTCTTAGGGAAACCTAAAAGATCGGCATGGGCACGCAATATGCGAACACACGCTGCGTGAAACGTGCTCACCCACATTTGACGCGCAACAGGGCCAACCAAGGCTTCCACGCGGTCGCGCATCTCGCCAGCAGCTTTGTTGGTGAAGGTAATAGCGAGAACGCGCATAGGGTGCACACCGCCCTCAATGAGCCATGCAATGCGCTGAGTTAAAACTCGCGTTTTACCTGAACCTGCACCCGCAACCACCAACAGCGGCCCACCTTGGTGCACCACCGCATCGTATTGATCGGGGTTGAGAGTATCGAGGTCGAGCACTCCTAGAGGGTACGGGCGTTAATGCGAACTGGCAATTCACGTGGACCGCGAATTTGACCAACGCTCCATTTCACTACTTCATCGGGTGCAAGTTCGAAATCGGGAAAAGCCGCAAGGAACTCTTCAACTGCAACACGCAGCTCAAGTCGTGCCAAGTTTGAACCCAAGCAACGATGAATACCAAGCCCAAATGCAGCGTGACGATTCACTTCGCGGTCGATGAGTACCTGGTCGGCATTCTCGAATTCTTTTGGATCACGATTCGCAGCAGGGAATGGCAAAAGCACCCAGTCGTTCTGCTTCATTTCATTTCCATGGAAGTTGTAGTCGTCTTTCACAACACGTGCCATGGTGACCGGGGCATATGCGCGAAGAAACTCTTCAATGGCTGTTGGCATGAGTGCAGGGTTGTCGACCAAACGACGACGATCGACAGGGTTTGTTGCTAAGTGCCACAAGCTTGAGCCAATTGCACTCCAGGTGGTGTCGATACCAGCAATGAGCAGCAAGATGATGCTGCCGCCAACATGTTGAAGGCTGAGTGGCTGATCATAAATTTTTGCATTCAGCAAAAAATTCGTCAGGTCGTCACGAGGGTTGTCGATGTGGTCTTGCACTTGCTTTGCAATATAAGCATCGAGCGCCATGAAAGCTTCTGCACGTTTCCCAGGCTCCAAGTTGATGGCCTCTAAAACATCGTGCACGAAACCACGGAATTTCTCACCGTCTTCTGGTGGGAAACCCAACATACGAGCAATGACGTTGACTGGAATGTGCTGTGCAAATTGCGTTGCAGCATCGACCACATCGGCTGCTTTCATGTCGGCAATGAGTTCGCGACACAACAGACGAATTTCTGGTTCCCATAGATCGATTGTTTTTGGAGAAAATGCCGGCAACAAAATGCGGCGCGCATCTTGATGGAATGGGGGGTCTGACGTAATTGGGGGTGCGCCGCCAATAGGAGCGGGAATGGCATCGGGGAGGTCGCTTGGCTTGACGGTGGCGACTACTACACCCCGACTAGAAAAGTGCTCCGTGTCGTAGGCAATTTCATGCACAAGGTCGTGTGTCACCGGCAGCCATGTGCCCCCATAGCGCTCGGTGTGAGCGACTGGGCAAGCACCGCGCAATTCGCTCCAAATAGCATGAGCGTTTTCGTTGTACGACGGGTCGGCATGATCGAAGTCGGTTTGCCAGCTAGTGACAGGACCATAAATAGATTTTTCATCAAGTGTTGTCATAAATCTCTCTACTCCTCAACGATGCTGATGGCGTACTCGGGACAGTTTGCAACGGCGAGTCGCGCTTTTTCTGCAAGGTGTGGCCCAACAACCCCATCGCCAATTGCAAAAGCATTGCCCAAGTCGTCAACATCAAAAAGCTCGGGGGCGATGGCATAGCATCGGTTGTGCCCTTGGCACTTCGATTGATCTACCTGAACTTTCACAACATGTCTCCTACCGTTGAATCTATCTCCATCGTATTACCCCACGGTAGGCAAGTCACATTCCTTGCCACAAACGAGAGCAAAACGTTATATGCCCACACAAATCAACATGTTTGTCCTCCTTCCCCCGTCAGAAGGCAAGGAAGATGGCGGCCAACCTCGAACCAAATGGTCGCCCACTCAGGGGGTGTTCGGCAAGGCACTTGGGGCACACCGCAAAACAATTGCAGCTGCTCTTCGCGATGCAGGCGGTGGCTCAGCGACACTTCTCGGAGTATCGGGCAAACACCTTGCACGCGCCCAGGCGGCGAACTCATCTCTTGTTGGCTCACCCACCCTTGTTGCCTGCGAGCGTTACTCCGGGGTGGTGTGGAGCCATCTCGACCTCCCCACGCTGACACCCGCGCAACACAGTTATGCTCGTGATCACATCGTGGTCGTGAGCGGTCTTCTCGGCGCCGTCCTTGGTAGCGACCCCACCCCCGACTACAAATTAAAAATGAGTGCGCGTTTTGGCATTGAAAATGCGCCCGTTCAGACCCTGTCCAAGCTGTGGCGAGAGCCCGTTTCAACGGCAATTAACAACTTCTGTGCCGGCCACATTGTTGTTGACGTGTTGCCACAAGACCATCGCGGCATATTTCTTCCCGACTCTTCACAGCTCAAGGGTTACGTTGCGGTCGATCTCGTTACAAAATTGAACGGGAAAGCAGGTGGGCACGATGCAAAAGCGGCCAAAGGACTCCTGGTGCGTCATTTGTTTTCTACAACAAAAGAACTCCGCACCATGGACCACATTCTTGAACGCATCAAGAGTTTTTCCCACCCGCAATTTAAGGTTGTGACAAAAGTCAACTAGATTCCTGTTATGGAAAAACAGTTTGCAACCATCTGGGAATCTATTGCCGACTCCATTGGAGACTCGCCTGCCGTCACCCAAGGAACAGTGACGCGCACCTGGACTGAATACGAACAACGCGCCTCACGACTCGCAAGCGCTCTCGTTGATGCTGGGCTCCAGCCACAGAGCAAAGTCGGTCTGTACCTCTACAACTCGAACGAATACTTAGAGGCACAATTTGCCACATTTAAATTTCGGGGCGTGCCTGTCAATGTGAACTATCGCTACCTCGATGAAGAGTTGCTCTACCTCCTCGATAACAGCGACGCAGAAGCACTCTTTTTCCACTCTTCACTCGGAGATCGCGTAGCCCGCGTTGTTGATCGACTTCCCAAATTGAAATTACTGGTAGAAGTAAGCGACGACGGCGAGCACCACGTTGTCACAGCAATTCCTTATACCACTCTTCTTGCCGATTACGACCCCATGCCACGGATTACACGTGATGAAGACGACATCTACATGCTCTACACAGGTGGAACCACCGGCATGCCCAAAGGCGTGATGTACCAAATGGGTTCTTTGGTTGACGGATTCGTGAATGGTGGTTTGGCGTTCATTGGCATGACCCCACCTGCAGAAATTTCTCAATTGGGTACAACTGTTCGCGATGCGCACGCAAGCGGCATTCGTCCCATCACTATTCCGGGCTGCCCCATCATGCACGGCACGGGAATGTGGATTGGTGCGATGATGCCGCAATCCGGTGGAGCGCACGTTGTGACTCTGCAAAAGCGCAGCTTCGACGCACACGAACTGTTTCAGGTTGTGCAGGAGAAAAAAGCAACTCTTGCCGTAGTTGTTGGTGACTCATTTGTAAAACCGATGATTCGTGCACTCGATGAAGCAATTGCAAAAGGTACGCCTTACGACGCGAGCAGTTTGAAGATGATTGCCTCATCTGGCGTCATGTGGACTTCGGAAGTGAAAGAAGCTCTTCTTGATCGCATTGAACACGTCGTGCTTCTCGATGCCATGGGTTCAAGTGAAGGTTCTATGGGAACTTCCATCAGCATGAAAGGTCTCCCACCGAAAACTGCAAAGTTTGCCGTTGCTCCCACTACAAAGGTGTTCACCGACGACGACCGCGAAGTGGTGCCAGGCTCTGGAGAGATCGGAAAAGTTGCAGCAGGTGGCGCAGTGCCTCTTGGCTATTACAAAGACCCAGAAAAATCAAGCAAGACATTTCGCACAATCAATGGTGTGCGCTATTCGTTTCCAGGCGACATGGCAACAGTTGAAGCCGACGGTTCTCTTACCCTTCTTGGCCGTGGAAGCCAGGTCATTAACTCTGGTGGCGAAAAGATCTTCCCAGAAGAGGTTGAAGAAGCCGTTAAGCGCGTTGAGGGAGTTCTCGACTGTCTCGTTGTAGGTATCGACGACGAAAAATTTGGTCAGGCTGTCACTGCCGTTGCTTCACTTTCACCTGGAGCCAAGGTCGAAGAAGCAGCCGTCATTGCCAATGTGAAAACTCAACTGGCAGGCTACAAGGCACCGAAGCGAGTGATATTTGTAACGCAGATCCCACGGGCACCAAATGGCAAGGCTGACTATAAAACTGCCCGCGACATGGCTATTGCTGGGCTTGCTTAAGAAGTTTCTCTTGTAAAAACGCAACCACGCGTTCTACACCTTCGTCAACGCGTTGCTCTGTCAGCACAGAGTGATCTTTTTTTGACGCTGAGGGAAATTCAATACCAATAAATGCGTCGCCCAGCAAAGTGCGTAGCGCAGTAAACCGGTCGCCCACCAATTTGTCATCGCTGAACTTCAAGCCCAACACCTCACAACCTGCCGCTGCTCGATTGGCAATAACAACCGCATCGTCTGCAGACAAGTTGAGGTCGCTCGATTTCTTTTTGCCGATGGCAAAAGGAAGTGACGGCTGCGCAAGCACGGGGGCAATCATCCGTTCATCGAGCATCATTCCTAATGCGAAACCACCACTGAAGCACATACCAATTGCGCCAACACCAGGCCCGCCCACCTCTTCATGAAGTTGTCGAGCAAGTGCACGCAACCATGAAATGACTGGCGATGTTTGTTGAACAGCCAACGTGGTGAACTCTCGCGACACGCAAATTTTCGACATCGACGATGCAATGTATTTGCCACCTACCTCACGGCCGGCTTCACCAACAAGCAATGGCATCACCACGGTGAAACCTGCTTGCACAACTTCTTCGGCAAAGCGTAAAACAGCTGGTGTGATACCAGGGATTTCGTGTACAACCACAACTCCCGGGCCACTACCTTTGCGATACGTGACGTGAGTGATGTTGGCAGACGAAAACGAGCTACGCTCCCAGCCCACTAGTTGCTGTGCGTTTCTATTGCTCATTTTTTCCTCCTTGTAAAGCATGAAGTGCTGACTCCACCATCATTTCCACTGAACGCTGCAGTGGTGTTGGGTCGTAGTCAGACTTCCCCATAGCCCCATGCACATAGCGCGCGTACACCCCTTCAGAAATGACCGCGAGTCGCCACGAGGAAAATGCAACGTAGTAACCGATGTTGCTCACATCGCGACCAGACTTTTGTCCGTACATCGCCACCATTTCTTTATACGTCGGAAAGCCTTCTAGCCCAGAAGGATCATTTTCCTTTCGCGCAAGAGCACCAGGGTCACTCCAGTACACACCCAAATAACCAATGTCGGCAAGCGGGTCTCCTAACGTGCACAATTCCCAGTCGAGCACACCCGTAATTTCGCCCGTCGTTGTATTGGTGAGGCAATTACCAAACCGGTAATCGCCGTGCGCAATTGTTGCACCAAGTTGTTGTGGCATCCCCTTGCGCAACAACCGCTCAACTTCTTCCATTTCGGGAAGTTCGCGTTGTTTTGAATTTTCCCACTGTGCGCTCCAGCGTTTGATTTGTCTTTCGATGTATCCATCGCGACGGGCGAGATCGCCTAGACCTACTGCGTCTATATCGACGTCGTGCAATGCAACCATCACATCAATCAGGTTCTCACTTGCAGTTCGACGCACCTCGGGAGTCATCACGCGTGCTTTGATCTGCGAATCGAGAACTTCGCCCTCCACATAACTCATGACATAAAAAGGCGAACCATTCACTTCTAAATCTGTACACACACCGAGTGTTTTGGGGACGGGCACCGCAGTTTTCCCCACAGCAGAAATAATGCGATACTCGCGGGCCATATCGTGCGCGGTCGCCAACACATGACCAGTTGGGGGTCTGCGCAAGACCACTTGTTTGCCTGCAGAATCGACAACGCGATACGTAATGTTGGAGCGGCCACCAGCAATCATGTTGAACTCAAATGGGCCGCGCAGGCCTTCAATATGAGTTTCTAGCCATTGCGAAACTCGATTGACCTCAATCATGATGACCACCTTGCATCACCACAGATTACTTCAGTGCAACGCAACTTAACCCGGACGCGTAACTCCAACAACTCGGCCCCAGTCGACTGGAGCAATGCGCACCACATCGCCTCGACGCGGGGCGTGTACCATGCGTCCGCCTCCGATATAAAGGCTCACGTGTCCAATAGGTGTTCGGCTAAAGATGAGGTCACCTGGCTGAGCAGCAGAAATGGGAATCTTTGGCCCACGCTGAAACTGTGCACGCGAATAATGTGGCAGGCTCACTCCTGCTTGCCCCCATGCATACAAAGTGAGCCCCGAACAATCGAATGCAACACCAGGCGTACTTCGAGCAAACTGATAAGGCGTTCCAATTTGTGCCAGCGCTGCTTGTACAGCAACTCCTGCTCGCGACGAGGGCGACTTCACTTTGATATTGATTGCTTGCGACTGATACTTCGCCGATATCGCACGAGACTGCTCTAATGCCAATGCATCACGGCGATTGCGTTCTGCCTGCAATGCTTCACCCAGGTCGGCCTGAGCACGACCCAACTTCGACTGATACGCATTCGCTAGGTTTTCTGCTGCATTGAAGCGACTCGTTGCCACCTGGGCTTGCTTTTCTGCATCGGTCTTTTTCTTCTCCAACTTTTTGCGCTCTAGGTTGAGGTCTTCCACGAGAGCGTCGAGTTCGTCGCTGGAGTTTGCGCCGGCGTTCACTGCGACCGACAAATAATGTTCGCGTTGCACCATGGCATTGAGGCCACCCGTGTCGGTGAGGAGTGAAGTCAAACTATTTGCACGGCCACCGCTCATAAATGCCTGCTTAGCAACACCAAAGAGGTCTTTGCGCATTCCTGCTAACTGGGCTTCTTTGAGGGCAACACTCGCTTTGGACGATTCAATTTCCACAACGAGGTCATCTTGTAACGACAACGCTGCTGCATAATCTTCGGAAATAGCGTCCATCTGCCCTTCGAGCTGGTCGAGCTCGTCCAAGATGGCGTTCACCTGGTTTTGGATATTGTTCGATGAAGCCGACGCTGGGGCCGAGGCCAACAACGAAGGCCCAGCAAAACTGCTGAGAGCGACCACCAAGGCGATCAGTCGGGCGCGGGGGCGTACGAACATGACTCTTGGAGCCTACGAGCCACTTCCCCTGAGGTGTGATTTCAGGTCGAAATTTCCCATTTTTCACTCAAAATTGGCGATAAAACGAGGAAAATTGTCTTATTCCCACTCAATTGTGCCGGGCGGCTTCGAGGTCACGTCGTACACCACGCGGTTAATGCCGGCGACTTCATTAATGATGCGGTTCGACATTTTCTCTAAGAGGTCATAGGGCAAACGTGCCCAGTCGGCGGTCATGGCATCGTCGCTCGTGACGGCACGAATGATGATGGGGTGCCCATAGGTACGTTCGTCGCCCATCACGCCCACCGAGCGGATATCGGCAAGAACGGCAAAGGCCTGCCAGATCTCTCGCTCGAGACCCGCGAGGCGTACCTCTTCACGCACGATGGCATCGGCTTCTTGCAAAGTTGCCACACGCTCTGGAGTGACTTCCCCAATGATGCGCACGCCAAGACCGGGGCCCGGGAACGGTTGACGCCACACCATTTCATCGGGCAGACCAAGTTCACTGCCCAACTTACGCACTTCATCTTTGAAAAGGGTGCGCAGTGGCTCAACCAATTTCAAGGTCATATCTTCTGGCAGGCCACCAACGTTGTGATGACTTTTAATAACGGAAGCAGTGCCATCGCTTCCGCCGCTTTCAATGACGTCGGGGTACAAAGTTCCTTGCACCAGAAATTCTGCATCGGTTACTCCACCAGTATTTTCTTCAAAAATACGCACGAAGAGTTCACCAATTGCTTTACGTTTTGCTTCTGGTTCAACAACGCCTGCGAGCTTGTCGAAAAACTTTTCACCTGCGCGCACATGAATGAGTTCTATACCCATATTGCGCTGGAACATTTCGACAACTTGTTCACTTTCACCTTTGCGCATGAGCCCAGTGTCAACGTAAACGCACGTGAGTTGAGCACCAATTGCTTTATGAACAAGTGCAGCAGCAACTGATGAGTCGACACCGCCAGACAAACCACAAATTGCACGAGCATTTCCTACTTGCGCACGAATTGCGACTACCTGAGTGTCGATAATGGAATCCATTGTCCAGTTGGGGGTGCAACCAGCAAGCTCCACAAGAAAACGCTCAAGAACTTTTTGTCCGTACTCGGAATGCACCACTTCTGGATGGAACTGCACTGCCCACACTTTGCGTTGAGCATTTTCCATGACCGCAATTGGCGCATCGGGAGTAGACGCCGATGAAACAAAACCTTCTGGCATGCGCGCAACAAAATCGAAATGGCTCATCCACACCGAATACTCAGATGGCAGGTCGTGCAGCAGCGTTGACTTCTCACTATTTCGAGTGAGCAGCGCCCGACCATATTCACCACGGCCACCTCGCGACACTTCGCCACCGAGTTGCTGAGCAATCAGTTGGTGCCCATAGCAAATACCAAAAATAGGAATGCCGAGGTCGTAGATGGCAGGGTCAAGTACTGGGGCACCGTCGACGTGCACACTTTTAGGACCACCCGACAAAATGATGGCTCGCGGATTTTTCTTCTGCACTTCGCTCGCCGTGATGCGGTGCGGCACGATTTCTGAGTACACATGGGCCTCGCGCACGCGGCGCGCAATGAGTTGGGCGTATTGAGCCCCAAAATCGACCACTAAGACGGTGTCATAAGTACCAGACATCGCTATGACCATAGTTCCCGTTTGGCATCAGCACCCGTGCCGTGTGACGATGGCGGAGTGCCATCTGTCGCTCTACCCCCATCAGTATCTGCCACCACCTCTTACACACTGCGCTTTCCGCACAGCCACCCCGCCAACTCAGAGACACCCACCTCAGATCCGCTCTATACCTACGACATGGAGCGTGACCCGAGCGACTGTATTGGGCTGTATCCCAAGCCCGGATGCGGAAAAGCTCCGACTCAAGCTGGTGACCGTGGCGGGAATTTACAGTACGCCACTTTCGGGCTCATCATTATTGGCCTTGCCATTGTCTTTACCGTCATCTTTCGCAATGTGATCCGAGCAGATAAACGCAAAGCAATCGAGGTCTTTGACCCGAACCAAAAATGGTCACCTCGCGACTAGTCGACAGTGCCTCAGCCCACGATCGCCTATAACGTAGGTAACGCAATACGAATACAACTACAAACAACTCCTTGCGGGGTACGGGTGCAAGTCCCAACCGGCAGTCATAGTCTGCGAACCCTTTCACTTCGGTGATTGGGCCGAATTGGTGGAACTCCAATACCGACGGTCATAGTCCGGATGGGAGCAAGGTGGAGGCATGACAAATACTGCGAGCACGCCCAGCGTGCGCGACGAACAATTCATGCGCCGTGCACTTGGCACGGCGTTGCAGGCGCGTCTCATTGCGCGTCCTAACCCATGGGTGGGTGCAGTTGTCGTTGCCGCCGATGGTTCCACATATGAAGGTTGCACTTCTGCTGTGGGCGGGCCACACGCAGAAATTCATGCCTTGCGCCGTGCCGGCGAAGCTGCTCGTGCATCAACTCTTTACACCACACTTGAACCTTGCTCACATACTGGCCGCACTGGGCCCTGCACCCAAGCCATCATTGATGCTGGTGTACAGCGCGTCGTTGTAGGAATAGTTGACCCCGACCCGAAAGTTGCTGGCACGGGCCTCAATGCTTTGCGTGCAGCTGGCATTGAAGTTGAACTGGGAGTTCTTGCGGGCCAAGTGCACTCACAACTTCTCCCCTACATTCATCACCGCACGACAGGGATGCCGTTTGTTGTTCTCAAAATGGCAAGCACACTCGATGGTAAAACTGCAGCAGCAAATGGCACCAGCCAGTGGATTACTGGTGCATCGGCTCGACAACGCGTTCACGAACTACGTGCAGAAAGCGACGCCGTGCTTGTAGGTGCAGGAACCATTCGCGCAGACAACCCCGAACTCACTGTTCGCGATGCAGAGGGAACTTCACCACGGCGTATTGTTCTTGGCAGTGCACCAACAGATGCAAAAGTGCACCCCTGCACCGAATACAGCGGAGACCTCACCGCACTGTTGCACAAGCTTGGCAGTGAAGATGTCCTGCAATTGCTCGTTGAAGGTGGTCAGCATGTAGCTGGTGCATTCCATCGTGCTGGCTTAGTTAATCGATACGTATTTCACTTTGCCCCGGCCATTGCCGGTGGCGACAATGCTCCCGGAATATTCAGCGGCGATGCAGTTGGCGATATCGCCGACTTGTGGCGCGGCACTATTTCATCAGTTCAACAACTCGATACCGACATTGAAGTCGTTGTTGAGGTGCGAAAGGAAAAATAATGAACAGCGCTGCATTACAACCCAAAGACAATGGGTTTGCTTCTATTCCTGAAGTGCTCGCAGCAATTGCGCGCGGCGAAATAGTGGTCATCGTTGACGATGAAGATCGCGAGAACGAAGGCGACTTCATCATGGCTGCAGAGTTTGCCACACAGGAAAAACTTGCTTTTATTGTGCGCCACTCCACGGGCGTTGTGTGTGCACCACTCACCGGTGAGCGTTGTGATGAACTTCGCCTTCCCGCCATGGTCGACCAAAATACAGAAAGCCACCGCACAGCCTTCACCGTGTCGGTTGACCTGATGGAAGGAATCGCCACAGGAATATCTGCAGCCGACCGCGCAGCAACATTGCGAGCACTCTCTGACCCCACGGCCAACTTTGCGGCTTTTGCCCGGCCCGGGCACATCTTTCCTCTTCGTGCCCGTGAAGGCGGCGTGCTGAAAAGAGCTGGTCATACCGAAGCTGCAGTAGACCTTGCCAAACTTGCTGGCTGCGAGCCCGCCGGTGTGATTTGTGAAATTCAAAATGACGATGGCACCATGGCCCGCCTCGATGACTTACGCATCTTTTGTGCCAAGAACAACTTGTTGCTGTCTTCAATTGCCCTGCTCATTGAACACCGACGCCGCCACGAGCGGCTCGTGGAATTCATCAGTTCAGCACCTGTGCCGACTGAATGGGGCATCTTCACATGCCATGCCTATCGCAACACTGTTGATGGCATCGAACACCTTGCTTTTACCCAAGGCGATATTTCTGCGCCAGGTGCGATACTCACACGCGTACACAGCGAATGTCTGACGGGCGATGTGTTTGGCAGTCTCCGCTGTGATTGCGGACCACAATTGGCTGCGGCCATGCAGAAAATTTCCGAAGAAGGCCGCGGCGTTGTTGTGTATTTGCGCGGACATGAAGGCCGAGGCATTGGAATAGGTCATAAAATTCGCGCGTACTCATTGCAAGACGAAGGCTTCGATACGGTTGATGCAAACACAGAACTTGGTTTGCCTGTTGACAGTCGCGAATACGGTATTGGGGCACAAATACTTGCCGACCTCGGAGCATCTGAGTTGCGACTCATGACCAACAACCCTGCCAAATACGGTGGGCTTGAGGGTTACGGGCTTGCAGTAGTTGAACGAGTATCAATTGAAATTGCATCAACACCTGAAAATGAGAAGTACCTGCGCACAAAAAAAGAGCGCATGGGTCACCTCATTGATATGGACAAATAATTCACCTGAAGAACGGAGTAAAAAATGCACGGACCAAATGACGGCCTCAGCAATGTAAAAGTAGATGGCAGTGGTATGCGCTTTGGCATCCTCTGTGCAACTTTCAACTTCGGCATCGTCGATGCATTGCGCATTGGCGCTGTTCAAGGGTTCTCCAACCATGGAGTTGCGGCAAAAGACATCCATACCATTTGGGTACCAGGAGCATTTGAGTTACCTGTTGCGGCGTTGGCGCTCGCAAAGTCTGGAAAAGTAGATGCAGTTGTTGCACTGGGTGCAGTAATACGCGGCGATACCCCACACTTTGAATACGTCTCAGGAGAAGCGGCATCTGGTTTGCAGCAAGCCGCATTGCAGTCGGGCATACACGTTGCCTTTGGCGTCCTCACCGTTAACACCCTTCAACAAGCACTCGATCGGTGCGGTACAGAAGGCAATAAAGGCGAAGAGGCAGCAATTGGGGCAATTATGACCGTGCAGGCCTTGAAAGAAATCGCGGCACTCTAGGGCTGCCTATTGCACACATATACGTATCTGGAAGGAGCGTATATGGGTGCCATTTTCGCACACGTATTAGTTGCCGCAACTCTTGTTGCCCCCTCGCCACATCGCTTGGCCCAAACGGTTTCCGTCATCGAACGCGGAGCATTTGCCACTTCGCTGTCGGCGTTCCCTCGTTTTGAAAGAACTTACCGCCGGCAATTCCGAGAGCTCGACTGGACTACTGATTATTGCAGTAGCCCGTTGGTAGGAAGTACAGGGCGTTCATTCAATTTCACAGCGCCATGTCGTCGTCATGATTTTGGCTACCGTAACTTCAAACTACTGAGCAAAATGACGGGCATTCCTTTTTGGAATGCTGAACTACGCCTCAAAGTAGACGACCAGTTCTACAACGACATGCTCTCCACTTGCAAACCAAGAGGAATTTCACAGCGATTCAACTGCAGGGCTTGGGCGCGCACTTTTTATCAATTGGTCAGAACACTAGGCAGCTGAACTAGACACTCAGGGAAATATGCAACAACTGTGTGAGTACTCGAGCAGTAGCGCCCCAAATGGTTTCATCGTCAAGGTGGTACATGTAGATATTGCGTGACCCCATTGGTGTTTCCCACACTTCCGAGGCATACGTGTCGCTGCGCACCAGTTCATGCAGAGGAACGTGTAGCACACGATCTACTTCATCTGCCGATGCAATAAGTGTTGGCTTATACGGCATCATTCCAACGATGGGGACGATGTAACTGTTGCTCACGATGGTCAGTAGGTGATCAAGTTCGCCAACCAAAGTGACGTCATGTGCAGGTAACGCCACTTCTTCCACTGCTTCTCGCAATGCGGCTGCATGGACCTGCTCATCGGGTTCCACTCGCCCACCAGGAAAGGCAATCTCGCCCTTATGGTTTTTCAAGTGTGATGCACGTTTCGTGAGAACCACTTCAACGCCACTTTCCCCCTGGTACAAGTTCACCAACACCGCACTTGCCCGAGCTTCTGGCATGAACTCAGTTTCCGCAACTTGTGGTGTATGCGCGGCTATTCGCGCAACAACGTGCTCAAGTGATTGGAGTGGGGCGAAGTCGCGCCCGGTCCACGGTGCCACACTTCCTTTTTCCCATTGCGATGGACGCGGAATCTTCTGCTGTCCACCTGTGCGCATGAAGGCGGCCTAGGCCGAAGGCACCCAGCCTGAGGTCTGCAGTTGGCGCAAGATGTCGGCAAGGCCAGCAGTTTTTAAATTGGCAAGCACGCGACCTGGAGCTTCTTCGCCTTTTTCCCACGATTCCCATGCAGTAATAAGTTTGTCAAGATCGGGAAGTGGTCGTTCAAATGCCATAGGGAGAGGTTACCTACAAGCGAGCGTGCTTCGTCACTCGTGCGAGGTAGATGATGGACCCCTGGATGAGGGCTAAAGCAAAAAGAGAGAAACGATTCCCCGTCGATTGACTTCCAATGGAACCAGCCACCACGGCTCCAAGCACTAACGCTATATCTATTGCATTATGGATTTTCCGCGGCATCAACCGATAAGCAGCGAGTGGCCCTTGTGTGCTCGCTGCATTCAATAAAGCAACAAGACCGAGTATGGCCAACAGCAATGGGTATACAGCCCGAGTAATGAGAATAAGAAAACCCAATGCCACTGCGTAGTCAGACACTTGATGAAAAAGCCCTAAACGCTGTCCACGAGATGCCTTTGGTTGTGTCACTTTCTCAGCGTAGATAAAAAAGATCCCGGGTCAATGACCCGGGATCTTTTAGTTCTCCAAAAGGAAAAGAACGACTTACATCATTCCCATTCCACCGGGCATTCCACCGCCGCCACCGGCTGGTGCAGCACCTGGCATCTCAGGCTTGTCGGCCACGAGGCACTCAGTAGTGAGTACGAGTGCAGCAATTGATGCAGCGTTCTGCAAAGCAGCACGCGTTACTTTTGCTGGGTCCAAGATTCCGGCCTTCATGAGGTCGGTAAATTCGCCCGTGGCTGCATTCAAGCCAATAGCACCCTTTTCTGACTCCACACGCTGAACAACAACTGCGCCCTCAAGGCCAGCATTGTCGGCAATGTGACGAGCAGGTGATGTGAGCGACTCGTACACCGTGCGTGCACCAGTTGCTTCGTCGCCAGTGAGTGACTCAACAACTTTGAGTACCGCAGGACGAGCACGCACAAGTGCGGTGCCACCGCCGGCTACAACGCCTTCTTCAATTGCTGCGCGAGTTGCAGAAACAGCATCTTCAATACGATGCTTCTTTTCCTTCAACTCCACTTCAGTTGCGGCTCCCACCTTGATGACGGCAACGCCG
Organism: Ilumatobacteraceae bacterium; assembly: GCA_030726975.1. GTDB lineage: Bacteria > Actinomycetota > Acidimicrobiia > Acidimicrobiales > Ilumatobacteraceae > F1-20-MAGs119. The sequence goes on from JANRCO010000100.1 coordinate 39,743, forward strand.
CCAGCAAGTTTGGCGAGACGCTCTTGAAGCTTTTCGCGGTCCCAATCGGAATCGGTGTTGTCGATTTCAGCCTTGATTTGGCTGATGCGACCATTGACTTCATCTTTTGCACCTGAGCCATCAACGATGGTGGTGTTGTCTTTAGTGATGATGACGCGCTTTGCACGACCCAAGAGGTCGAGCGTCACGTTCTCCAACTTCAAACCAACTTCTTCGCTGATGACTTGGCCGCCAGTAAGAACTGCCATGTCTTGCAACATTGCCTTGCGGCGATCGCCAAAGCCCGGTGCCTTTACAGCAGCGGAGTTGAAAGTGCCACGGATCTTGTTCACAACAAGTGTGGCAAGCGCTTCACCTTCAACATCTTCAGCAATAATGACGAGCGGGCGACCGCTCTTCATGACGGCTTCAAGAGCGGGAAGCATCGACTGTACAGATGAAATTTTTGATGCGTAAAGCAAAATGTATGGATCTTCAAGAACTGCTTCTTGACGGTCTGCATCGGTGACGAAGTAAGGGCTCTGATAGCCCTTATCGAACTGCATACCTTCAGTGAAGTCGAGTTCGATACCAAAGGTATTGCTCTCTTCAACAGTTACTACGCCGTCTTTACCAACACGGTCAATGGCGTCAGCAATAACGTTTCCAATGCTGGAGTCGGCAGCAGAAATGGTTGCGACGTTGGCAATATCTTGCTTGTCGTCTACTTCTTTTGACTGACTCTTGATGGACTCCACAGCAGCAGCAACAGCTTTTTCAATACCGCGCTTCAAACCCATTGGGTTTGCACCTGCAGCAACGTTGCGCAAACCAAGGTGAACCATGGCCTGTGCAAGAACTGTTGCAGTGGTGGTGCCGTCACCGGCGACGTCATTGGTCTTTGTGGCAACTTCTTTCACCAACTGTGCACCCATATTTTCAAATGGGTCTTCGAGCTCTACTTCTTTCGCAATAGAAACACCGTCGTTAGTAATGGTTGGTGCACCAAATTTTTTGTCGAGAACTACGTTGCGTCCCTTTGGTCCGAGTGTCACCTTGACCGCATCGGCCAATTTGTTGACACCGGCTTCAAGTGCGCGACGTGCTTCTTCGTCGAACTTGAGAATTTTTGACATTGCTACGCCTTACTTCGCCACAATGGCGAGAACATCACGGCTGGTGAGAATGAGGAGATCGTCTCCACCAAAAGTCACTTCAGTACCGCCGTACTTGCTATACAAAACTGTGTCGCCGACTTTGATGTCGAGCGCTGTGTGCTTGCCCGCATCGTCGCTCCAGCGGCCTGGGCCAACGGCGAGTACGGTGCCCTGCTGGGGCTTTTCTTTGGCTGTGTCGGGGATGACGAGACCCGAGGCAGTGGTCTGCTCGGCTTCGTTTGGCTTCACGACAATTCGGTCGTCCAACGGCTTAAGGTTCATGTCGCAGGCCTCCAATGGCGCTGATGTATATGGATAACGGTTTACTCTTTACGTACTGACGCCAAAGGCGTTAGCACTCGCAAGGAGTGAGTGCCAATGATACGACCAGTTTTGGTCGGTTAGCAACCGCAACCCCCGAGTGCTAAGCGAGAACCCTCAAAAGATGGGCGGTGGGGGCTAAAGGCAGCCCGATGACGGTCGACATTGAGCCCTGGACCCGTTCCACGAGCACTCCCCCGAACCCCTGCATGCCATAGGCCCCGGCTTTCCCGAAAGACTCCCCCGTATCGAGATACCACTCCATGAGATGGGTAGAGATGGGCACCATGGTGACCCGTGCAGTGTCGATGATGGTGGTGCGCCCCTTTTCCGACAGGCAGGTGACGGCTGTATGCACATGGTGAGTGCGGCCCGACAAGATGCTCAATGTGCGTCGCGCAGCTTCTCGATCGGCGGGTTGGTCGTGCACCACGCCATCGAGCTCGACACATGTGTCGGCACCGAGAAAGACGACACCGCCCACGACACCCAACTCATCTGCAATTTTTTGCACTTTTTCTTGAGAGAGGCGTTGCACATACTTTGTTGCAGGTTCATGCGCGTGTTGTGTCTCATCAATATTTGCTGGCATCACCTCGGGAAATATTCCGATGCGCTCTAACAATTCGAGTCGGCGCGGTGAACGCGAAGCAAGGACTACACGCATACTTCTTATCCGCCGCTGAGTTGCATCTCATTGTTGTCGTCGGGGACGACCATGTCGTCGAGACTCTCGAGATACCCAGGAGGCAATGCAACTTTGATAGGCCCATTGGTGTGGCCTCGTGTAAAGCGTTCGCCACCTTCAACAATGGCGATACTTCGGTCAACGTCTGCGAAGAGTTCTTCTAACTCTTGAACGGTTGAACAATTCGATGCTCTTCTACGAACTTCCCCGCCAACGGGGTAACCCGTGAGATACCAGCCGGCATGTTTACGGAATTCTTTCGCACCACGAATATTTTCTCCAGGCAATGCAGTTGTGGCGTGCGCATCGAGCATGCGTGCATGTTGCAACATGACATCTACTACTTCACCCAATAGTGGGGTGGGTTGATTGGCGCGCCCTTCAAATACATCAACAAGATCACGAAACAACCATGGTCGCCCGAGACACCCACGGCCAACAACCACGCCGTCACATCCTGTTTGTTCCATCATTTTCACTGCATCATGTGCATCCCAAATATCGCCATTGCCGAGAACTTGCAGGTCAGGAAAGTGTGACTTCAAAGTAGCAATAGCTGGCCAACGTGCTTGCCCTGCATAATGCTGTTCAACAGTGCGAGCATGCAAAGCAACCCACGCAACACCTTCTTCACCAGCAATTTCTGCCGTGTGCAAATACGTCAATAGGTCGTCGGTGATTCCCATACGGAATTTACAGGTGACTGGAATACCACCTTTTTTACCTTCGCTTACTGCAGCACGAATGATGGCACGCAATAAATTTTTCTTGAGTGGTACTGCTGCTCCGCCACCCTTGCGCGTCACCTTGGCTGCAGGGCAACCAAAATTGAGGTCTATATGGTCAACCGCATTGTTGGCAACTAGTTGCGAAACTGCTCGCCCCATAATTTCTGGGTCAGAGCCGTACAGTTGCACACTGCGCAGATCTTCATCGGGGCTAAAAGTAATGAGACGCTGTGATTTGGGGCTGAAACGCACTAAGCCAGTAGCCATCACCATTTCATTGACGTATACAAGTCCTGGACCAAATTGTCGACACAGCGAACGAAATGGAGCATTAGTAACGCCCGCCATTGGAGCTAAAACCACGGGTGTTTGAAGTGTGTGCGAGCCAAGTTTCAACATGAGGTTGTTTTCACTTTCTCCCCACGCGGTTACCACGCACAGTGGAACCGGTGAGCGAGAGATGCGGAATAGCGCCAACATCGAGCCCCGATGGCCCATAATCGCGAAGTCGATACCAACCAGCTGATGCAATCATTGCAGCATTGTCGGTACACATTGCCTTGCTCGGCAAAGCAACATGAAAACCAGCCCCACTGCCTACTCGCTGCATTTCGCTGCGCAATAGTGAGTTTGCGGCAACTCCTCCACCGAGCACAATGCTTTTGGCATCAACTTGCTGTGCTGCTCTTAATGTCTTTGCCACGAGAACATCAACCACTGCGGATTGAAACGAAGCGGCAACGTCGTGGGAAGCGACACCAGGATTTTTGCGGACATAGTTAATGACCGAGGTCTTCAGACCACTGAAAGAAAAATCGAGCCCGTCGTGCAACATTGCTCGAGGGAATTCAATGCTCTGTGGGTTGCCCTGTTGTGCCGCGGCATCGATAGCTGGGCCACCCGGGTAACCGATATCGAGGAAACGAGCGATTTTGTCGAATGCTTCACCGGCTGCATCGTCAATTGTGGCTCCTAATAGCGAATACTCACCAGGAGCAGTCATGTGAATGAGCAAGGTGTTGCCACCCGATACCAAAAGCACCACCGCAGGGAATGGCAGTTGTGGTTCTTCAAGAAGCGCTGCATAAAGATGCGCTTCAAGATGATTTACTCCAATAAAGGGAACATCTAATCCGTAGGCCATTGCCTTACCCGCAGAGACACCTACTAGGAGTGCGCCAATGAGGCCGGGGCCAATAGTGGTAGCAACTGCATTAATGCGCTCCGCACCAATGCCAGCAAGTTGAATTGCCTCGTTAATGACGGGTTGCATGAGTTCAAGATGCGCACGGCTTGCAACCTCAGGAACTACTCCACCAAATTTTGCATGGATATCAATTTGGCTAGAAACAACCGAGGAGAGAACATCGTTTCCCCCCATCACAATTGCCGCTGCAGTTTCATCGCAGCTACTTTCAATACCAAGCACGACCGTTGAGTTATTGATGTGCATTGGCGCGTTCCGTTTCAATTTCGCGCAACCGCGCACCGTACTCGGGGCTGCTCACCTCATGGCACCACATCACCATGGCATCTTCAACATTTTCGTAATACTTCTTGCGCACCCCTGCCGGAGCAAAGCCAAAACGCCGATACAGCTCTTGTGCTGGAGTGTTACTCATACGCACTTCTAGCGTGAGTGCTTGACATTCGCGTTCACGGGCTTTCCAAGCCAGTTCCAATAAAAGATCTGTGGCAATTCCACGTCGTTGCCACTCAGGGTGAACAGCAATGTTGGTGACATGAGCATCATCGGGGGTAAACAACAAACCGCCGTACCCCACTACCTCTTCGCCAATTTGACCAACGATGTAAAAGCGCTGCTCTTTACGCACTAATTCGATTTCGGCATGAAACACTCCGAGCGTCCATGGCCGGGGATACACCACTTCTTCTATTGGCATAATTGCCTTCAAGTGCTTACGGCGCATCGGAATGATGTCGAGTACGGGCGTGCTCAGTTCATCTGGCTTTCTCATGATGCTCACCGTGTTAACCACTGAATTTCCGCATCGGGGGCCCGCAGGTAAATGGGGGCAATAGGGCTTCCCTCTAAACGCCCAGCTGCATATTTCTTGGCCGCAAGCGACACCAAAGTGGACGCGTGAGGAAGATGCGCATTGAACGCAAAATTGCGCGCTCCACTGCGCTCACCAAGAAGTGCAAGGTCGGGAATTTCAATGAGCGACTCGATGTATTTCACTGCACCAGTTCCGAGCACCACTGACCTTTGTGATCTGTCGAGGAGATCTTCAATGAGTTCCTCAACCTCTCCAACCCGCGGCTCTCGTATTTCTTCTAATGCCCCACCTGAGGAGTGATCTATACGATGCATCGACCAGTACACCTGGTTGCGTCGAGCATCAAGAATTGGCACAACAATTTCTGCATCATCTAATTCTTGTAGCGCAACACGCTCAACACCATGAGCAAGCACTTGCAAACTATCTAGTCCGATGAGCGGAAGTTCTGCAATGTCTGCCAATGTCAATGCAGTAGTAATTCCTACTCGCATCCCAGTGAAAAGTCCTGGCCCCAGATCTACCGCAATGGCACTTAGCTCATGAATGCTGATGCCGATATTTCGCAAGAGAAGTTCAATTGCAGGAATGAGTGACTCCACATGGCGCCGATCGCTCGCCAGCTGAAAACTTGCAGAGATACTCTCGTCATCTCCAACGGCAACACTCACTTGTTCGCTCGATGTATCGATACCTAGAATTTTCATAGGTCATCCCACTCTGCATCGGTACTTGCGTACATCTTGGTAGCAGCTACCAAGCGTGGCCAGCGAAGATCCCAACGCTTTCCCACAGCACGTACAGAAATATCGCGTGATTCATCTTCTTTGCCAAGCGAAATACGTATTTCAAGATGCTCACCAATGATGTCATCTCCAACATCGCCCCATTCAATGAGAACGATGCCACCTTGTTGAGAGAACTCTTCAAGTGCAAGGTCAGCAATTTCATCTCTATTTTTTAGGCGGTAGAGGTCGGCGTGGTACACCGTTGCATCGTTACCCGCATATGAGTGCACCAAGTTGAACGTCGGCGAAGTAACTGGGTCGGTCACTCCCAGTGCTGTACACATTCCTTGTACGAGCAGTGTTTTTCCGGCTCCCATTTCACCTGCAAGTACTACGGTGTCGCCAAGGCGCAAGTAGGAAGCAACCACTGCAGCAATTTCGCGCGTCACAATGGGAGAAGGTGCAAATAGATTCATAAAAAGATGTAACCGATGCTAGTGAGGCACTTCAACATATTGGCGTTCAATGCGAGCACCAATGCCACAAGTAACTTCATAAGCAATGGTGCCCAGTGCTTCGGCCCAGTCGGCAGCAGTAATCACTTCAGATCCTTGTTTGCCGATGAGAACCACTTCGTCGCCTACTTCCACGTGGCAGTTCTCTACTGGTCCACAATTCACCATCAGTTGGTCCATGGTGATGACTCCCATCATGGGAAAACGTTTTCCACCAATGAGCACCTGACCACCTTCACTCCACAACTTGCGCGGCACTCCATCGGCGTATCCCAAGGGGACGGTGGCAATAACACATTCCTCTATGGTGATTGCCCGGTGTCCGTATGACACACCTTGGCCAGGCTGCACCACATGAACATGTGACACTCGGGCCTTCAGCGACATCACTGGTTCTAACTCATTGCAGTTGTCGTTGAGTTGAGGGCCAGGGCTCATGCCATAACTAGAAATACCTACACGGACCAATGAGCGTCTTTCGTGTGGGAGGGTAATTGCCGCCGCAGAGTTGCAACTATGGATTTTTAGGCCGTCGGTGAGATGACCCATCTGGCGCAGAGACTCTGCGAATAAAAGACTTTGTTCATTGTTCGCCGGATGCTCTGGCTCATCGGCATTAGCAAAGTGTGTATAGATTCCTTCCAACACAATGAGCGGAGAAAGTTTTTGCACATGGTGTACAAGTTCCATCAGCAACTGCGGCGCAACTCCAACACGATTCATTCCAGTATCAACTTTGATATGCACGGAAACTTGAGAGATTCCCGACGCTGTTGCACACTTCACCAACTCATTGACGTACTCAATGGAATACACGGTATGTGTTGCCGATTGCTGCAACAGCGCAGGTAGTGATTCATAGGGTTGTTGACTCAACACAAGTATTGGGGCCTGCACGCCAGCATTTCTCAGTTCTACAACTTCGCCAGCTAATGCAACACACAAACCCGAGGCGCCTGCATGAAGCGCAGATTTTGCGATGGCCACTGCACCGTGTCCGTAAGCGTTTGCTTTCACAACAGCCCATACTTCAGCCGGCTCTACAAGAGATTTCAAATACTCAATGTTGTGTGCATAAGCAGTGAGGTTTACTTCGGCCCATGCCCAGCGCTCTACATTTACTTCACTCATGGCCACCAACTTGAATTTCTCGAACAATGTCTGATGCAACTACACCACATTGAGGAAGCCGCTCTAAGGCATTTCCATGAATAAATGCCCCAACAGCTGCCGCATGGAAGGCGTCAAGCCCCACAGCGAGTAGCGCTGCAATGACCCCAGTTAACACGTCGCCCGACCCTGCTGTTGCCAAACGCGCATCTCCATTTGTGATGCAAAGGACGTTTCCACCTGGTTCTGCCACCACCGTCGTGGAACCCTTCAAAAGAACCACTGCTTGCAGGGCTGCTGCAGCCTTACGCGTGTCTGCAATACGGTCGGCGCTCGGGCGCTCACCAGTGAGAGCACTGAATTCGCCATCGTGGGGAGTGAGTACCGTTTCTGCTGTGCGCTGCGCAAAGAAGTTTGCCATGTTTCGCCGTTGACCATCACGCGAAGAAGCAAGTAATTGTAAACCATCTCCGTCAATCACTAAGGGCACAGGACAACGCGAGACAAATTGGAAAACTTCTTCCACCAGCTCATCACCACGACCCAATCCTGGGCCAATGAGCGCAGAAGCAAAGCGTTCAATATCGGACAAGCACTGGTCGGCCCAATGGGTTTCTGAAACCAATCGGTACACCACTTCGAGCGGAGCAATGATTTGCGGCGTATCGCCAATAGATGACAAGTGCACAATGCCAGCACCTGCTCTATACGCAGCAGCGCAACTCAGCTGAGCAGCGCCCATCATTGTCTTGCTCCCTGCAATTGCACGCACTCCCGATTTCCATTTGTGAGTTGTTGGAGCACGTGGCGGAACCCACTGCTCAACATCGTTGCGTGTCACCACGTTGATTGTTTTCTCATCTACTTGCACACCTAGGTGCACTGGTAAATCTAAAGACACAACGGTGATCTCACCTGCATAGGTTCGCCCCGGTTGCAAAACAATTCCCGGCTTCAACCCGCCAAATGTGATGGTCTCATTTGCTCGAAGTGGGGCGCCACGACACTCGCCAGTTGTCGCATCAATCCCGCTGGGAATGTCAACTGCAAGAACCAGAGCATTGGTTATTGGTGCAACAAAATCGCTACGTAGCCCTGTGCCATAAACAGCATCAATCACTAAATCACATTCTGGAAGTTGTGTGGGCATCTCACTTGATGAGAACACCGACACCTTTACTCCTCGTGCGCGGAGAAAATCGCTGGCTACTCGTCCATCTTCACCATTGTTGCCTTTGCCCGCAAGCACAATGACGTGTTTGCCGTACGACCCGCCCAACATCTGCAATGCTGTTTGCGCAACCGCATAACCAGCTCGACGAATGAGCACAGCAACATCTACCCCGCTGTGAGCATCGATGTAATGCATCTGCTCTGGGGTATAGACGGCCTCCATGGCTTTAGCGTACGGCGCGATTAAGAAGCGGCAACAACTGCCACTGCAACAATGTATGTATGGCTGAGAGATACCCGCCACTGCGTAATACCAAGTTGTTCAGCTAGTTCTTGAGCACGACCAGAAACAATGAGTTCGGGAGCGCCCGAAGCGGCTTTACGTACGGAAACGTCATGAAAGTCGAATGCCCCCAAGCCCACACCGAGTGCTTTCATGGTTGCCTCACGCACAGCGAATCGTGCCGCTAACGCTCCAGTTGCATCTTTGCGTGTGCCTGCTAGTTCAAGCTCTGCACTGGTAAACACTCGAGTCTTGAGCGATGGAGTACGGCTCAATACGTCGCGAAAGCGTTCAATATCTACAGCATCTACCCCAAGCCCAATCATGATTGCTGGGTCTGCCATCTGTTTGCAGTATCGGAGATCGGCAAGATGAGAGCATCGACAACATCGATGTCGGCAAGAAGATCGTCGCGGAACTCGCTTTCCGTTTCTTTCACCCAGTCGACGAGCCGGTTGTAGCGGTCGTCATAACCTTGCAGAACCGATTTCATCACGCTTGCACTGAGTCGTTGCGCAAAGGTGACGTGCAGCAATGTGATTCCTGTTGTTTCACCAGACTTCAATTCAGGTATGAAAATAACAGTGCGATGATCGGATCTTCCGCGGGCAACCAATACTTCTTGGTTACTAGCGACACGGTGTTTTGTTCCGACCAGGCGAGCAACTCCATCTACACGTGATTTCAAATCGAGTGAAATACCACCGCGCTCAATAATGGAAATATTGGCTTCATCTATTTCGCTGCCATCTATGCCGTAGCGCGTGAACCCGTTCACGGAAAGAACGGCAGCATCGAGATCGGCCAAAATTTTGAGGGTGCGATACGCGAGGCGATCTCGCGAGACACCTGCGGCCAAGACTGCTTGTACCAAGGCTCGGTCCATCAGGCCCTCGTCGTTACGCGAGATACCTACTGTTACGGTTTTTGCTTGATGCTTAATGGCATCAATGGGTCGAGTGAGTTCATCAATTGCCTTCGTTAAAGCATTAATGAGATCATCGAGCAAGACGGCGGGAGTAACTACTTTTCCAGAGTGACGCTGATAAGCATCAATTGGATCTTTCGATAAAACATCGTAGAGTATCGATGTTAAACGCACTGCTGTTGAAGCCTCGAGCGTTCCGTCGTATTGCCCTATCGAAAGGGCGTCGAAGAATCGCCCTGCAGGTTGTACAGCATGGCGGCGAATGTGTGTAACCACCTGCGTTGACTCTGTGTAAGTACCCGCAATTTCTTTGATGGACTCGCGGATTTCGCGCAAGGGTCGAGCTGTTGCATCGATAGCGAGGGCTGCTTCGTACCCGAAGAGATGCCCCACCATGGCCGAAAGTATGAAAGCAACCGATGGGTCGACTTCTGGAACCATTAAGACAGCCGACGCGGCATCGAAACGTTGGTCGCCACGTGTAGCCACAACGATTGGAGTTGCCTTATGCGCCTTGTAGATGGCGATTTCTTTTGCCACGTCTGCAGCTGTACCACCAACAAGCCCAGCAGCACAGACCAAAATCATTGGCTCACAAGAAAGGTCAATATGCTTTTTGTCTTCTGTGATGTCACAAGAAATTGATTTGTAACACAATTCAGAAAGTTTGATACGTACTTCGTTCGCAGAGACAGCATTGGGGCCATTGCCTACGACGGCCCAATATCTTTTCGCCGGAGCGAATCGATGCGCTGCTTCGGCAATTTGTGGTCGCTCACGAATCACTTCGCGCATCGCATCGGGAATTGACTTCAGAGAATTCAATACACGATGACGCGCTTGGTTGCTTCCTACACCTGCTGCAGCAGAAATGGCACAAGAAAGTAGAACCCCAGCTGCCACTTGTGCATAAAAGGCCTTTGTACTTGCCACGCTCATTTCAAGATCGCGCCCGTCTGATGTGTACAACACGCCATCGGCTCGCATTGCGAGGTCTGAATTACGACGATTCACAATTGCAATAACGTGAGCTCCACGGCCACGCGCAAGATCGACTGTTCTATTGGTGTCGGTTGTGGTTCCACTTTGGCTTACTGCAATCACCAACGTGTCGCTCATATCGGGCAAAAGACCAAACCCGGAAAATTCAGTTGCGGTTAATGCATCGACATCGAAGGCGTCTTCAGACAAAGAATTGAGGAGCGCCACCATGCTGCTTCCCGCAACTGCAGCAGTGCCTTGGCCAATGACACGAATGCGACGAATTTTGCGTGAAACCAATAACGTGACTACGTCTTTCGGTAAAACATCTTCGTCAAGGTCTGCAGCACAAACACCATTGATTTTGTGAATGCGACCACGCAATGTTTTGCGGAAGCTTTCAGGTGCTTCAAGAATTTCTTTCAATAAGAAGTGCGGCGATGTTCCGCGGTCGATATCGCGCGTTGTTACTCCAGCATCGACAACGTCATTACTTGTTACTGGCAGTGAGGATCCGTCGTAACTCACACGTTCCATGCCTGTGATATTTCCGGCATTACTTGCTAGCAGTTGAATAACCTGCCCACGGCTTGCAGGTTGGTCGGGTGACACCAACGACTCACCATCCATGCGCACGATGTTTACTGTGTCTTCGACTGTTCCATAAGGCTCGCTCGCGACAATGAACCGATCTTCGGCGAGGCCAATACACATACCTTGGCCGCTCCCGCGCAAGGCAAGCATCACACTGTCGGGGTGATCGACACTCAATGCAGCAATGGCTACTGAACCGTCGAATTGTGTCACCGCATTGAGGAAGCTTTGTTGCAGTGGTTGGCCTGCTTGTAAACCACGGGCAACCAAACTGGGGATGACTTTGGCATCGGTGGTGATGGAAGCTGCTACAGAAATATCGTGTTCCACTTTGAGATCTGCATAATTGTCGACATCGCCATTTAAAACCGCCAAAACCAGAGGCTGTTTTTTGTTGACTTCTTCGCCAGTCACAGGGTGAGCATTGGGCTCAGAAATGATTCCGACACTTGCCCAGCGCGTATGCCCGATGACACTGACCTTGGCATTTTTTGCTGAGACAACACGTCGCAATAAAGCATCTTGCAAAATATGTTGCCGCATGGTTTTTGTGTTGTCGCCTAGTTCACCAATTTCTGCTGCTGCCTTGTATACAAACACCCAGGCATCGCCTTCCACACGCACAGAACGCGAGGTAAAGAGAGCGTCTTCGTGACGTGGCACAAATGCATTTCGTAATGCAGGGTCGCCCAACACCACATCTTCGGTGAGACCATGACCCCATACCACTACACCGATGCCGGCGGAATCTCTGCCACGAACTTCCATCCGGTCGATAGCAGAGAGAGCTTGTTGGATGGAGAGATAGCCATGTAATGATTCTTCAGATGCGTGCATTCCGGCAAGCAAAGAAACTTCCCGAGCGGTACGCAGGCGATCATCAGATATAGACCACAGCGCATCTTTGATTGCAGAAACAGTGTGTGACGCATTCTCAATGAGATGTGCATCTTGGCTTGCCTCTAAAGCAGCTTCGTACTTCTCTACTTGAGGAGCCAATTTCGCCAGTGCAGCGCGAACACCATCGACCAACTCTGGGCTGCCCACCAGGGCACGAACCCCAGCGTCACCTTTAAGCAACGTATTGACTGCTTCGAGCGCCTCGGCAGCACGTTCTGCGCTCGTGAAGTCGGTTGAAGCATGCTCCATCAGAGTTTGAGCTTCAAGAAACTGATGAAAAATGTCGTCGTGTGTGGGGGTGGCGCGGTCGCCTTTACGGCTGAGGACACAGATAATTCCACACATAGGAGTACTTTACCTGTCTTGCCCAGAGGCAGGGTGGCTCAACATTTGGGCAATGCGTTCGGCATATTCCTGGGCTTCTGTCGATGTTTGGGCTTCAACCATGACACGCACAAGTGGCTCGGTTCCGCTCGCCCGCACCAACACTCGCCCTTTGCCATCTAGTAACTGTTCTATTTCAGAAATAGCTGCACGATTCTTGAGCAACAGATCTTGCGGTGCGATGCCCCCCTGTATGGGCACATTAATGAGCACTTGCGGAAGTGATGTCATTACCTCTTTTGCTGCTGCTCGCAAATTTTGTTGCCGAGAATGAAGCACGGAAAGAAGTTGCACAGCAGCAAGCAAGCCGTCGCCAGTGGTTGCATGTTGTGTAAAAACAATGTGGCCACTTTGTTCGCCACCCAAGCAAGCTTGTGCTTCTTGCAAGGCCAGCAGTATTGATCGATCACCAACGGGAGTGACAAGTACATCAATGCCGGCATTTTTCATGGCAATATGAAAACCCATGTTGGTCATCACCGTTACCGCAACGGCATTGTTTGCGAGGGCATTACGCGCCTTGAGTTGCAACGCAAAAAGTGCGATGAGTTGATCGCCGTTCACCACTTCGCCATTTCCATCGACGGCAATGATCCGATCGCCATCGCCATCAAATGCAATTCCGAGATCTGCCTTACTGCGTATTACTTCTTGCATTAACAACTCAGGGTGGGCTGCACCACAAGCTTCATTAATGTTTTTTCCATCGGGCGAGCAGTGAATAAAACTCGGGCTCATCCCCAGTTTCTTAAAAACTCGTGGCGCAACTTCGCTCATGGCTCCGTTGGCACAATCAATAACTAGTTTGACTTCTGTTGCAACTTCCGTGACCGATGCGCAAACATGTGCGCAATATGCATCGAGATCTAATGCGCCTTCCTCGGCACCCGCATTGACGACCTCAGTTGTTTCACTTTGTACAAGCGCTTCATAAGTGTTTTGGATACGCGATTCTTGGTCGTTGGTGAGTTTGATTCCACCCTCACCAAAGAACTTCAATCCATTATCTGTATAGGGGTTATGCGAGGCGGTAATGACCGCAGCACCTGCCAGGCAATGTTCGGCATAGAAGGCAACCGCAGGTGTGGGGCACATTCCGGCCCACAAGACCTCTACACCTTCGGCAATAAAGCCAGCTTCTACTGCGCGTGCAAGTGGGGCGCTTGATTCACGGGTGTCAAAGCCAATAACAAAGAGCGAACAACGCAGTTCACGCGCAGCTGCGCGGGCGTATAACTGAACGGCATGAGTGGTGATGTCGCGAAGTGCAACGCCACGAACTCCGTCGGTGCCGAACCGTAGCAAGGCTCTTTAGCGCTTGGTGAACTGAGGGGCTTTACGTGCCTTCTTGAGGCCGTACTTCTTGCTTTCCTTACGGCGTGAGTCACGCGTGAGGAGCCCTGCTTTTTTCAGTGCTGGGCGAAGTTCTTCATCAAGTTCAATGAGCGAACGGGCAATTGCCATGCGCAACGCACCGGCTTGACCATTGACGCCACCGCCGTGCATTGTTGCATCGACGTCGTAGGTTGTTTCAGAGTTGGTGACACGAAGAGCTTCAACAACCACCATGCGCTGAGTTGCCATGGGGAAATAGTCTTCGAATGCACGGCCATTCACTGTTACTACACCGGTACCGGAACGCAAACGCGCGCGTGCAACAGCTTCTTTACGACGACCAGTTGTTTGGGTGAGAGGCTTTGTTGCCACGGTGATTCCTTTGATACGAGTGCGAGTGAGACGGACGAAAAATTAACGTGCTTTTGCGTGAGCAAAAACAATGGGAGTAGGAGCCTGTGCAGTATGTGGATGTTCTGCACCTGCATAGATTTTGAGCTTGGTCATTTGCTGACGGCCAAGTGGGCCTTTGGGCAACATACCTTTGACAGACAAACGAACTGCTTCTGCAGGCTTACGACCCAACAACTGTGCATAGCTTTCGCTCTTGAGACCACCTGGGTAGCCGCTGTAGCGATAGAACATCTCTTTATCGGCTTTACCCGAAGTAAGAACTACCTTGTCGACATTGATGATGATGACGTGATCGCCAGTGTCGATGTGTGGAGCGAAAGTTGTTTTGTGCTTTCCGCGCAATAAGCGAGCAGCTTCAGTGCAAATACGACCAAGGACCATGCCTTCAGCGTCGATGACGTGCCAAGCGCGAGTGATTTCAGATGCTTTGGGAGAATATGTACGCATTGTTGTACTTCGTTTTTCTTTCTGAGCCTCGAAGAAGCCTTGTCGATGGCCACCGAACCTGACAGATCGGGGCTGTTAAAGGATAGGGGCGTTCAGCCCAATTCGGCAATCTGCCTTCATGAAACCGCATGAAACTGCCGTACGGCCTCCCGCAACCACATTTCACTGCGCACCGCGAAAGCCTTGGTGGAAAACTCCGTTTCCACATGGGTTCGGCACTTCTGGCGCGACAGGGCGGACACCCCTGCGAGCGCTGCCACCATCCCCGCGATGTCGTCTGGTTCCACCAGAAATCCGGTTTCCCCGTGGAGGATGACCTCACTTGGCCCACCCCTGCGATACGAGACCACAGGCACCCCGCAGGCCATTGCTTCAATGGCCACATTGCCAAAGGCCTCGACCCAT
>JANRCO010000101.1 GCA_030726975.1 Ilumatobacteraceae bacterium
GCCGATGCCTTGGTGGTGCTCACCGAATGGCCGATGTTTGCCGGGGTGAGCCCCGTTGAAGTGGCTGGGGCGCTGGGAAATGCCCAGGTGGTGGATGCCCGAAACCTGTTGGATCGTGAGGCCTGGCGGGCTGCGGGCTTTACGTATCAAGGGATCGGCCGCTAGCTCACTCAAAGTTCACCTAGAACCCTTTACAACCTCTAGTTTTAGTGCTAATTTTTGGTCGTCGACGTGCTGCGTGTTCCACCAGATATCCCCCTGCGCCGCACGACGACAAACCTCCATAACAAGAAAAGGGAAACCATGCGTAAATCACAGAAGTTCATTGCCCTCGGTGCAGTAGTCACCCTCGGCCTTTTTGCAACAGCCTGCGGAAGCGATAGCGACGATGCAGCAACCGAAGAAGAAACAACAGAAACTGTTGTTGAGGAATACACCGAAGATACAGCAACCGACGATACAGCAACCGATTCAACCGATGCTGAAGCTCCACAAACAATTGTCGACATTGCAGCAGGTAATCCTGACTTCAGCACACTTGTATCACTCGTCACCGCTGCAGATTTGGTAGAGACACTCTCAGGCGAAGGTCCATTCACCGTATTGGCACCAACCAACGAAGCATTTGAAGCATTGGCAGAGGAGATGGGCGTCACCATTGACGAATTGGCAGCAACACTCACCGGCGACGTTGAGCTCTTGAAGACAGTTCTTACTTCACACGTCATTGCCGGCATGGTAATGGCAGCAGACACCGAGGCATTGGACGGCATGGAAGCCGACTTAGTGAGCGGTGAGAAGGCAACAGTTGTTTCAGCTGACGGTGTTGTTTCATTCACCATCGGCGAAAGCACAGCAACTGTTGTTACAGCAGACATCGAAGCATCAAACGGCGTGATTCACATTGTGGATATGCCATTGTTGCCACTTGCAATGCAGGAATAAATTCGCACTACATAACCCCCTTATAGGTGTGAGGGTGGGGCGCCAATGGCGCCCCACCCTTTTTCTTTGTCATCACAGAGATACATGAGGACATGTGCACTTTTCATGCGAAACTAAACGCATGGCAACGGTGCATGAATTTTTTGATTATGAAGGTGGGGCCGACCTGCGCGAAGGAATGCGCGAATTGGCAAGTGAGATGTATGTGTTGCCATTTCTCACACCGGCGTATTGCCAAGTACTCATCGATGCTGCAGAAGCGTCGGGTGCATTTGAAGCAAACCCGCACGACCCGGTTCCTGGGCATGAAGTGTCCATTGCGCAGTTGAGCCCAGTGGTGTTTGCGGCAATGCAAAATCATGTGGGTGCATATATTTGGCCACAGTTGAAACAGGCGTGGGGCTATATCGACTACCACGGCATCAACGACGCATTCATTATTAAGTACGAGTTGGGTGGGCAGGAAAGCTTGCGCATTCACCACGATGTGGCGCAGGTGTCGATGAGTGTGAAGTTGAACAACAATTACACGGGTGCCGAATTGGAGTTCCCCCGTCAAGGTGTCACCAATGCCGGCTTGGCGGTGGGCGAAGTGGTGGCGTGGCCAAGTTTGGTGACCCACCCCCATGCGAGTGCGCCCATTTCGGGTGGGGTGAAGTACAGCCTCACCATTTGGTGTGAGTTGCCCATCGATATGGGTGGGATGCAACTAGGGTAAATACACGTTATGAAACGCATTCGTCATATTTTGAGCGCTGGAAGCGCAATGGGCATCGTGGCCTGCACGGTGCTGAGCGTGGCGGGGGTTTCAGGTGTTGCCCATGGGGCTAAGCGCGCTGGTGCGGCGGTTTCTGCTCCGCGGGAATTGGCTCCGTACCCTTTTGCGTTGGTGGCGGTGGGTCAACAAGATGGCACCGATACCGCGGTCATTCAGTTACGGCTGAACGACTTGGGCTTTTGGGTACAGAACGTCGATGGCAAGTTCGACCTCACCACGAAGCAAGCGGTGATGGCGTATCAAAAGTACGTGGGCATTACGGCTACCGGGCGTGTTGACGCGAAAACCGCTGCCGCTTTGGCAGTGGCTCAGTTTCCTGCTGCTGGCCAGGCAAGCCGGGGCGATGTTGTTCAGGTCGATAAGAAGAAGCAGTTGGCTTTTGTGATGCGTGAAGGCATCACGGTGATGGCGCTCAATGTGTCTACCGGAAACGACAAGCCATATGAAGAGCCCGATGCGAATACACCCGGAGTGATGATTAAAGGTGTGGCCATCACGCGTGAAGGAAAGTTTCGTGTGCAACGCCGCCGCACCGATGGGTGGTGGGAAGGCGACATGGGCCCCATTTATCGCCCTATTTATTTCGACGGCGGTATTGCGTTTCATGGCAGTGCAGTGGTGCCGGCATACCCCGCTTCGCATGGTTGTATTCGGGTGAGTGTGCCTGCAATGGACATGTTGTGGGAAACAGGCGTCTTGGAATTCGATGCACGGGTGTGGGTGTACTAGCAAGGCGAGCCTTGCATAGTTCATTGATTGCAATTTACTGGGGGAAATGTGGCTCGACGCTTAACGCATAATGGGGCACTCGACGGTCTGCGCGGCGTTGCTGTGCTGTTGGTGCTCATGCGCCACTCCTTTGAATTAGTGCCAGGTGGTGTTGGGCCGCAGTGGCTTGATGATTTCTTGCGCGGTGGTTATTTCGGTGTCGACATCTTTTTTGTGTTAAGCGGATTTCTCATTACGTCGCTATTGCTCGATGAACGTGAGTCGAGTGGTGCAGTGCGCATGCGATCGTTTTATGGGCGACGTGCGTTACGCCTGATGCCGGCGCTTGTGGTGATGCTTGGCG
>JANRCO010000102.1 GCA_030726975.1 Ilumatobacteraceae bacterium
ACCCGCGACCTCCGGCTTGACAGGCCGGCGTGAACTCCAGCTTCACCACGGGACCAAAGTGACGACATAAATTCCACACTTTGATCATTGAAAAACATGATCGTTATTGCTGCTATTAAGTTGTATGTAACCGTATTTCGCACCCCCAACGGGATTCGAACCCGTGCCGCCACCTTGAAAGGGTGGTGTCCTAGGCCACTAGACGATGGGGGCTTGTTCGACTCCACGCGAGAGCGTTGCAAAACTATCAGGGAATTAGCGAATTTCCCCCCGATTCATCTGAGCACTTATAGAAGCTTCTAATAACCACCCCAAATAGGCATATAAATGATGTTGACCCAGCCGTGGATCATCATCTTTCAGGTCATTTTGGCCATTCAACTCATCGTCTTCACTCACATCGAGCATGGTGCCGAGCAAGAGGCGAATGGCATTGAGCGACTGCATGAACTGTGACATGTCGCCCGACGTGAGAATGGGCGACTGGTTCTCAGCGGTATCGATGACCTCAACGGCCCGTGAAATAGCAGCGAGCCGAGAAGCCACCAACTCACTGCGCATCAGGCGTTGGTATTCCTCGTTGCTTTCGGTGTCGAGGTGGTAGGCCACAGGGAAGAGTCGCTGCAGTGTGGGTTCGTTGGAATCGCCGGTGGTGAGAACATCTCGCAATTCACCGAACATATGCACAAGCAATGCCTGCACATCGGGCGAAAGATTCATTGCATACGTGCCATCACGTTGTGCAACAAAAGGCCCAGAGTTACGACGGCGCATCATGTGTCGCGTTGCATGGTTGCCCACAAACCATGCTCATGTAGGCGAAATACATCGAGTTCAGCGCGTTCACGGGCACCACTTGAGACAACAGCGCGGCCTTTGTGGTGAACGTCGAGCATTAATTCCGTTGCCTTTTCGTTGCTGTAACCAAAAAGTTTTTGAAGGACAAATGCGACATACGACATGAGGTTGATGGGGTCATTCCAGACAAGCACGATCCATGGCTTGTCGGTGTCGAGTTGCTCATCGACGGCAACATCTGCTGCGGGTGATTCGGTCGTTGATGCCATTACGACATTCTGCCTCTACGATGGGCATTTCCATGGCTGTTGGTGCTCGCCCCCTCGTTCCTTCGCGTCTTGCACGCCGGGCTTTGTCGCACAATGGCTCGGGTCGCCGACCCACCACCGTTATCGGCGGCTATATCGCCCTCACCAAACCACGCATTGTGGAACTCTTGTTGGTCACCACTGTTCCCACCATGGTTTTGGCCCAAAAGGGTTGGCCAGCCACGTGGCTCGTTGTGCTCACCTTGGTGGGTGGCTCACTGGCCGCTGGCGGGGCGAACGCCCTCAACATGGTTATCGATCGCGATATCGACAAACTCATGGAGCGCACCCAAGGGCGCCCATTAGTCACTGGCCTTATTGCCCCGCGAAATGCCGTCATTTTTGCCTGGATCTTGGAAATTGTGGCTTTTGCCATTTTGTGGGTCAGCGCCAACCTCTTGTCGGCCCTACTCACCTTCTCAGCCACCATGTTCTACGTGGTCATTTATTCCGTATGGCTGAAGCGCACGAGCCGCCAAAATATCGTCATTGGGGGTGCCGCCGGGGCCGTTCCCGTGCTCGTGGGCTGGTCGGCGGTCACCAATCAGGTGTCTTGGGCCGCTTTTTTGCTCTTTTTGCTCATTTTCCTCTGGACTCCCCCCCATTTTTGGGCTTTGGCTATTCGCCACTCCGATGACTACAAAGCGGCCCAGGTGCCGATGTTGCCCACCGTTGTGCCCATGAAACAGACCCTCTGGGCCATGCTGCGCTACACCGTGGCTTTGGTGGTGGCAAGCCTCATTTTGCTGCCAGTTGCCGATTTAGGGGTCATTTATGGGGTCTCAGCAGCTGTTTTGGGGGCATTTTTCCTCCTCGGCATCGGATATTTGTGGCGGACCCCCACGGAAGCGGTCTCGATGCGCGTCTTTTCCTACTCCATTTCCTACATCTCACTTCTTTTTGGCGCCATCACGGTTGACGTGCTGGTCAAATATGGGGTCTCCTAGGGTGCATCGCCTACAGTTGAAGTGCACAGGGTGCCTCCCGATGCAAAATCACAAACCCACAAAGACTCTTGATTTACCTCCTGAGTCTCGCGGGTAGGTAATCTCGTAACGTCATTTCCGAGAAAGAAAGCCCTCCATGACCACGATCGAAACGCATGCATCTGGTAGCCAGGTGCACGCCACTTCTAGCGACAGTGCCCTCGGCGCTTTTTTAGTGGGCGTCGGTGCATGGGCTACCACGACCGACCATAAACGCATTGGCCGACTTTTCACTGGTTGCGCATTGCTCATTGCAATTGCTGCAGCAGCACTTGGCGCAGTTATTGGTGTGGAGCGCATCTCTGCAACGGGCTACTCCCTTTTAGATCAAGACTCCGTCACACAAATTTTCTCTCTTTACAGAGTCGGACTTTCCTTCGGCGTGATGTTGCCACTTCTTCTCGGTGTCGCTATTGCAGTAGTGCCACTGCAAGTGGGTGCAAAAACAGTTGCGTTCGCACGTCTTGCAATGTTTGGTTTTTGGATGTGGCTTGCAGGCGTTGGTCTTGCTGTTGGCTCCACCATTGCAAACGGTGGCCCTGGCGGCGGCAGTGAAAAAATGGTCGACCTGTTTCTTCTTGGCATGGGCATTGCCGTTATCGGTGCACTAGCCGCTGCAGTTTCTGTAGTGACCACTGTGCTCACCAACCGCGCCCCTGGCATGACACTGTTGCGCGTTCCCATGTCGTCGTGGTCTGCACTTACCGGTGGAGTTGCATTAATTCTTACCTTGCCAGTGTTGCTCGGAACTCTTGTGTATCTCTACGTCGACCACCGTTATGCGCGTGTGGCCTTTGGAGGCAACAAAGGTATTTCCGACTGGATGGGTTGGTCACTCACACAGCCACAAACCTACGTTTACGTTGCAATGGGAGCCGGAGTTCTTGCAGAAATAGCAGCGGTTGTCAGTGGTAAGCGCCAAGTTTTGCGCCCAGTATTGCTCACAGGTATCGCCATTGTTTCTCTTGCTGCCTTAGGTGGCGCAACGCAAGTTCAACATGGCGTGACCTGGACCAACACCAGTGGAAGCGACAAAGTAAAAGAACTCATTCCTTTCCTCATCTTCAACGCGCTGCCACTTCTGGGTGTGCTCGTGGTGTTGGGAGTGTCGCTGCTTGGTATCGCGAAAAGCAAGCCACGTTTAGTTCCTGCAATGGCGCCAGCACTTCTTGGTCTTGGCATGGTGCTCACCGGAATGGTCGGGCATCTTGTTGCATTGTTTGGGCCAGCTCAACTTGCCGGAACAGTTTTTGAAGAAGGCGAATTCATTTATGTGGGTTATGGCGCGTTGCTCATTGGGCTCGCAGCTGTTTCTTACTGGGGTCCAAAACTATGGGGACGCGTGTTGCCTTCATCAGCAGTGCTCGGAATCAGTGGGCTTGCATTTTTAGGAACAGTGCTTGCCGCATTGCCGATGTACATCGCGGGCTTTGCGAACCAACCAGCAAATGTTGCCAACAACTTTTCATACAGCGGCCCACAAGAATTGTGGAACACAGCTTCAGCGGCCGGACACGCACTCGTTGCGGTGTCAGTGCTTCTCTTCGTTCTCACTGCGCTTCGTGCCTTCACCGCAGGCGAAGTTGCAGGCGACGATCCATGGGATGCGCAAAGCCTCGAGTGGTCGGTGTCGTCACCAGCGCCATCGAACAACTTTGTATCAACACCATCGGTCACAAGTGCTGAACCACTTCTCGATATCAAGCCTGCAGGAGGACAGTAATGACCTACGCACTTCCCGCTGGGCCGCGCCCCGCGCCGCGCCGCCAACTTTTCATGAGCACCGGCATCGCAGTAGCTGCAGGAACCATGCTCATGGGCGGCATGTTGGCGTTGTGGTTGCGCTTCCGTGCAGCTGCACCAACGCGACCTTCATCTGATGGTTTCAAACTCATTAAAGATTGGCTACCCGCCGATCTCAAAATGCCTGAGGTTGTTACCAACGTTGGCATCTTGTCGTTTCTCGTCATGGGCGTCATGGTGCAGTGGGCTGCCTATGCCGCTCGTCGCGGCGACTCAAAGCACGTAGTTGCTGCGCTGAGCCTCACACTTCTTTTTGGTATCGCCATTCTCAATGCCCAAGCTGCCATTTTTGTGCAGTTCAACATAGGCGTTGCGTCGGGCACTTATCAATCAATGTTCTACGCAATTGTCGGCACGCTCACTGTGCTCATTGTGTCTGGTGTTGTGTTCACGGTTGCATCTCTCTTTAAAAGTATTGGTGGTCGCGCGGCGAATACTGATCTTCTAAATGCACATGCGTTGTATTGGTATTTCCTCGCTGCGGCGTACACCGCAGTGTGGTTCGTAGTCTTCGTGCAGAAATAGGTCGACGATGTTTACGCCAGGTTCAAAATTTTTCCTCGGACTCACAGGGTTCTCTCTTGCCGTCTGTGTTCTTTATATTGCGCTAGTCGATAACGCCACAGGTGGTGCAGTTGCTTTGTTGTCCATTGCCACTGCATCTGGTGTGGTTGCTGGGCTGTCACTTTTCAACCGTGATGGTGAAGTTGCAGTTGGCGACACAGCAGCGCCTGCCAGCGCCGAACAGTTGACGGCGAGCATGTGGCCGCTCATTGCCACCGTTGGCTTTGTTGGTGTAGTTGCCGGTCTCATTACGCACCCCATTGTGTTCTTCCTCGGTCTCATTGCACTGTTGGCAGCTGGAACAGAATGGCTCGTTCAGTCGTGGAGTGAAGGTGCATCAAGCGACAAGGTCTACAACGCTTCGCTGCGTGGACGCATGTTGCATCCACTTGAGTTCCCCATCCTCGCCACCGTTGGTTTGGGCGTCATCATTATTTCCTTCTCGCGGGTCATGCTTGCTGTCTCTAAAGATGCTGGCGCAATTATCTTTATCGTTGTCGGCTCAGCAGTTCTCTTTGCGGGTGCCATTTTCGCTCTGAAGCCAAGTTTGAAGAAAACACTCGTTGTCGGAATTTGTGTGGCGAGCGCAGTTGGCGTTGCCGCAAGTGGAATTGCCGCAGCAAGCAACGGACTGCGCGACGACCTGGTGAAAGCCAAAAAAGAGCATCACTTCAGCCACAAAGAATGTGGTGAAGAAGAAAGTGAACACTTCGACCATTTGGCAGAGGGAACCATTTCCATGCGTTCCAACCCCATTGCAACTATTGAATTGCGTGATGGCAAGCTCACCGCTCGTGAATTGGGCGTTGACAAAGTCACACAAACCATCACTTTCCCTCGATCAAATGACGCCACCATCATTTTCCGTAACAAAGACGAAAGAGAAGCACGGCTCACTGCGTACCTCGGTACAAAAGCGGTGCAAGATGGGGTTGTGGAAGAAGTACTCAATTGCACACAAATGATTGGCATCGATCATGAGCAGGCGCTCACCTTCAAAATTGCCAAGCCATCAATGGCATCTGAGAAGCCGTACACCCTTACTGTTCCTGGCCTTGAAGGTCAATCAATAGAAATCATGGTGCCTTAGTCATGAGCACAACAACTCGTCGCATCGTTGCCGGCGTCTCCGGTCTTGCCGCAACATCGTTTCTTGCTAGCTGCGCAAAAGATGCGCCGCAAGATACTTGGCAGCCAAAAGGCTCAAATGCGAAAATCATCGACGACCTGCAACAGCCTGTCTTTGCAATAGCGGGTGTTGTTGGCGTCATTGTTTTTTGTGTTGTGGTGTACTGCATTATCAAGTTCCGCGACCGCGGCCAGGCAATGCCAGAACAAACCCACGGTAAGCCAGCGCTCGAAATTGGTATGACCATTTTGCCAGCCCTCATTTTGGCTGGCGTGGGTGTATTCACCTTCCGCACAGTGTTCGACCTGTCAAAGACCAGCGATACACAAATGGTCGTCAACGTCACCGGTCAGCAGTGGTGGTGGGAATACGACTACCCAGCACAACCAGAACTCGGTATCACAGCTCCCATCATTACCTCTGGGCAAATGGTCATTCCTGTTGGTACAAAAGTGCTTCTGCGTGAAACTAGC
Organism: Ilumatobacteraceae bacterium; assembly: GCA_030726975.1. Lineage (GTDB taxonomy): Bacteria > Actinomycetota > Acidimicrobiia > Acidimicrobiales > Ilumatobacteraceae > F1-20-MAGs119. Next base: position 6,062 of record JANRCO010000102.1, read on the forward strand.
CGCGACGTCATTCACTCATATTGGATCCCTGCACTCAACGGTAAACGCGATGCAGTGCCGGGTCGCGTGCATACTTTGCGCCTCGACGCCGATAAGCCAGGAATTTATGCTGGTCAGTGCACAGAGTTCTGTGGTCTTTCTCATGCAAACATGCGCATGGAAACAGTGGCGTTGAGCAAGGAAGATTTTGCTGCGTGGGTGGCAAATCAACTCGCCGATGCAAAATCACCTGCTGAAAATACTCTGGCAAAAGAAGGCGAAGCAGTCTTCCTCAACCAGTGCGTTCGTTGTCACCAAGTCAATGGTCTGAAAAAGGCCGATGGCTCGCCTGCTATTGCGGCTCCCGATGAAAACGTATGGTCGGGTGCAGCACCTAACCTCACACACTTGATGTCGCGCAATACCTTCGCAGGCGCGTCATGGGATCTCTTGAATAAGAAATGTCGCGCAAATGTTTGGGGCGCAAGTAGTGAAACTGTTGGCAAAAAATATCTTGCTGGCGTGAGCGAAGAGTGCCTGAATCAAACAGATCTACGACGTTGGTTACGCAATGCACCGGCAATGAAGCCAATGTATGCAGACCCAACACAACTCTCATCCACCAACGGTAAATACCGCGGTATGCCGAATCTCGGACTCTCAGAGGACGACATTGACAAACTTGTGGCTTACCTCTCCACACTGAAGTGATCGGAGCACGCTGACATGGCAATTATTGAACGACCAGCAACAGCCGGAGGTGTGGAAATCGCACCACCAGCTACACCGTCACGAGCACAGGGTGGCTTCAAGCGTCCTGTAGCAACAACAGGGTGGAAGTCATGGCTCTTTACAGTCGACCATAAAAAGCTCGGCATTATGTATGGCGTCATGGCGATGTTCTTCTTCATCGTCGGTGGCATTGAAGCGGTACTCATTCGCCTCCAACTTGCCGCACCTGAAGGCAAGGTTTTGAGTGCCAGCGTGTACAACCAGATGTTTACCATGCACGCCACCACAATGGTGTTTCTTTTCGTGATGCCAATGGCCGCAGCGTTCGCAAACTATTTCATCCCACTTCAAATTGGTGCGCGTGACGTTGCCTTCCCACGCATGAATGCATTTGGTTTCTGGTGTGTTCTCGGTGGCGGTATTTTCATCAACTTGTCGTGGTTCCTTGGTGGCGCCGCCGACGGTGGTTGGTTCATGTACGCACCAAACTCAGGGCCAATTTTCTCACCATCACATGGTGTTGACTTTTGGACACTCGGACTCCAGATCACGGGAATCGCTTCATTAACGGGTGCAATCAACCTCATTGTGACGGTGTTGAACATGCGTGCTCCAGGAATGAGCCTCATGAAGATGCCAGTGTTCACTTGGCTTCAGTTGGTGGTGCAGTTCCTCTTGTTGTTCGCAGTACCAGTTATTACCGTGGCGCTTTTCCTCTTGAGCTTCCAGCGCAACTTTGGTGCAACGTTCTTCGATGTATCTGCAGGTGCCGACCCACTGCTGTGGCAACACTTGTTCTGGATCTTCGGACACCCCGAGGTGTACATCCTCATTTTGCCGAGCTTCGGCATTATCTCTGAAGTACTTCCTGTTTTCTCCAAGAAGCCACTCTTCGGATACCCATTCGTGGTGTTCTCGGGCGCGGCAATCGGGTTCGTTGGTTGGGGCGTGTGGGCTCACCACATGTTTGCCTCCGGGCTGGGGCCTGTGTCGGTGGCGGTGTTCTCTATTTCCACCATGGCCATTGCAATTCCGACTGGTGTAAAAATTGTGAACTGGACTCTCACTTTGTGGGGTGGCAAATTGCGTTTTACAGCGGCAATGCATTTCGCCGTTGGTCTTATCGTGCTCTTCACTATCGGTGGTTTGTCAGGTGTAACGCACTCGGTGGCACCATCTGACACGCAACAAACCGATACGTATTACATCGTGGCCCACTTCCACTACGTGTTATTTGGTGGAGCGGTATTCGGACTCTTCTCTGGTTTCTACTACTGGTGGCCAAAAATGTTTGGTAAAACACTGAACGAAAAGTTGGGTAAGGCCAACTTCTGGTTGATGGTGATTGGTATGAACATGACCTTCGGCCCAATGCACATTTTGGGTCTACAGGGTCAACCACGTCGTATGTACCAATGGACCGAAGCGCGAGCCGGTGAAGGATTCTTCAACCTCGCGTTCTGGAACCAAATTGCTTCAATAGGCTCACTCATCTTGGTCGTTGGTGTACTGCTGTTCCTCATCAATGTCGTCAAGACGGCCCGGAGCAAAGAACTCGCTCCGCTCGACCCATGGGATTCACGCACCCTGGAGTGGATGACTAGTAGCCCACCGAAGGAACACAACTTCGATGTGATACCTACCGTTCACCATCTCGATGAGTTCTTCCATCGCAAGTACCAGCAAGACCCGGTCACGCATGAATACAAGCAAATTGCAACCGCAGAAGAAATTCTGGCCGATCAAGAAGCTCATGCCGACAAGCACATTCATATGCCGTCACCGTCGTATTGGCCAATTGTTCTTGCAGCAACTTTGCCCATCATCACGACTGGTGTCATCTACTCAATACCAGTAGCCATCGTTGGCGGTATTTTCTTGGTGTTGGCAATGTTTGGTTGGGCCCTTGAGCCATCAACAGCGCCAGAAACCGATTTCGATCCTCCCGCAGCGGGAGAAAGCACGAAGGAGTTGGCTCCACTTGTCTGACGTAGCAGTTCACGAAGCCGATCACGGCACACACGGACACACCACTACAACGGGTTTGTCCAACAACAAGATTGCAATGTGGCTCTTCTTGGGCTCAGAGTGCTTGTTGTTCGGTGGCCTCATCAGCACCTACATGTTGTACCGCGGCCGTGTGTCAGAAGGACCACGCCCCGGAAACGTATTCGATATTCCCTTCACCTCGGTGAGCAGTTTCATTCTGCTCATGAGTTCGCTCACGATGGTTCTTGCAGTTTCTGCTGCACAAAACCGTGATGACCGCGGAACCACTTTGTGGCTCACAATTACTGCACTTCTTGGTGCAACTTTTGTTGGTGGCCAGGTGTATGAATTCACAGCGATGTATAACGAAGGCTTAGGTTTCACCACCAGCCTCTTTGGTTCAAGCTTCTACACGCTCACCGGCTTCCACGGGGTACACGTCACCGTGGGAATCATCATGCTGATGTCGGTTGTGGGCATCATCAAACGCAGCACCATTCCCGGCGACAAAGCAGAAGTTGTTGAACTCGTCGGATTGTATTGGCACTTTGTCGACGTGATCTGGATCATTATTTTCACGCTCGTTTATCTCATCCCGGCATAATTTGCACCCTTGAACGAAGGTTCCACTATGACAGCTGCAACAGAAACCCATACAGAACACGATCACTCACACGATGATCATGCTCAGCACGGCATGAGCAATGCTGGCTATATTCGTATAGCTCTCATCTTGGCAGCTATGACCGCGCTAGAAGTTTCTACGTACTATGTCGATTTCGGTGCGCTCTTTATGCCGGTATTGATCATTTTGATGGTCGTGAAGTTTTTTATCGTTGTTTCGTACTTCATGCATTTGAAGTTCGATAACAAACTCTTTAGCTTCTGTTTTTACGCAGGACTTTTTCTAGCGGTCATGGTGTACGTCATCGCCCTTGCAACGTTCAAGTTCTTTGCGGCATAACAAGTAGAGCCGAGGCGTCATGATTGCCGAAGCCGCCAACCCACTACTTGATCCGTGGCGCTTCCAGGCGCACCCGGAAATTTGGCTGCTCATTGTTTTTCTCATTGGTGCTTATACGTATGCAGTGAAAGTCATTGGCCCCCAAGCCGGAGTGCCCAAAGACCAAACACTGTCTCGAAAAAATCTCATTGCATTCATTGGTGCTATAGGGCTCTTGTGGTTTTCCACCGATTGGCCAATGCACGACATCAGCGAAGAATATTTGTATTCGGTGCACATGTTCCAACACATGGTGCTCGCATATTTCGTACCACCCCTTGTTCTTCTCGCCATTCCTGAATGGCTCTTTCGTGCGGTCATCGGTGAGGGTAAGGCGTACCGATTTGTGAAGCGGCTGAGCACACCCATCGTTGCGGGTCTGCTTTTCAACGTGGTGGTCATGATCACCCACATTCCTGGCTTGGTGAACCGCAGTGCGGAAAGTAGCCCACTGCACTACGCCATGCACATTTTGGTCGTGTCAACAGCACTATGTATGTGGTCGCCTATTTGCAGCCCAGCCAAAGAGTTCCAAATTGGTTATGCCGGGAAAACCATCTATCTCTTCCTGATGTCGGTTGTGCCCACGGTGCCGGCAGCATGGCTCACCTTCGCCGAAGACTCGGTCTACAAGCACTATGACATTCCTATTCGGGTATGGGGCCTATCGACGGAAACCGACCAGCAATTAGCTGGCGCCGTCATGAAAACCGGCGGTTCCTTGTTCCTGTGGGCCATCGTGATTTTTATCTTCTTCAAACGCCTGGCAAAGGGCTTCTATAAAGACCAGTCGTATGTGCCTGAAGAAGAAGCCCCGCTTACTTTCAGCGAGGTGGAAAAGGCTTTCTCGCAAAGCCCAGCGCCAAAAGGATAGCTGCGCATTAGGTAGGGTCTGAAACGTGTCACGTCGACTTTTATCGCGCCGTCGCCATTCTGGCGAAGATGGAGCTGGTTGGATCTATGCAGACCTCTTTTTGGCACTGACGCTTGTTGGCCTTGGCTCTGCAATTGTGACGTCATCATCACCGTCTCCTGCAGTGCAAGCCGTAACCTCTACCACGGTGGCAGCAACAAAAACCTTCCAGCTGAGTTGCACCGAATTCGCGTTTCGTCCAGAAAGCAACTTGTCGCCTGAGGTGGGTGGAAAGCAAATAGAAGAAGCTGTTGGCCAAGAAATTACACGCAGAGGCTGGGCCCCTGATACTGCTAAGCCGGGCTTTGTCATTGTGATGGGTGGCTTCTCAGGTAACGAGGGCCCTGGCGATGGAAGTAATAGAGCAAAGAACTTGCAGCCAGCGCTGCGCAAAAGCACACCAATGTTCAGTGCCGTAGAAATGCGTGCAGTTGGAAGTAAGGCAGCAACAGTGAATGGTGAACAACAAGCAATTGGTGGTGCTGGTTCATATTTGCTCGTCGTGTATTTATTGTATAGCGGTCCGCAACTCACAGAAGATTGCACCAAGTAGGGGATATGCCAATTATTCAAGAAACGCAAGCCGATGCAGTGACCGCTGTAGACAAGTGGTTGAAAGTATCGAAACAAAACAACTCGTTAGGTACAAGTGCCTCACGCTTTGTTGATGACCTGCGCAACGGTCGTAATTCTGGGGAATGGTCGAGCGTCAATATCGAGCAGATACTTCCGTATCGATCGGAAACTCCGCGCTTGCTTCTTGTTATTCGTGCCGGAGCAATGTTCTTACCCATTTTGCTCACGTGGTTGGCCTTGTCTCAGGTCATTGGCCCTTTTGCTTTGTACCTGCAGAATCAACAAGCAAGTGCCAACTTCTTGTGGTTCTGGCAACAAAATCCAGGCAATTCGTTTAGTGGGCATTGGAAATTAAGCCACATTGCGCTCACTGATGCCGCGCTTTTGGCGTTCCTCACAGTGCTGGTGATGCGCATTACATGGTGGGAAACCTCGCGTGCCGAGCGTAATGAACTTGTGTATATCGACATGGTGTCGGCTTTAGAGTTTCACTTCTTAGCAGTGCGTAACTCGAAGGCTTAATTCCACTTAAAGGTTTTTGCTGCCAAAACTGGGGCGGCAATTGCCCACACCAGAAGCACAATCCATGACGACGTGGTGTGTTCTCCGGCCGACATCAGTGCGTCGCGCAAAACATCGCTCAATGCTGCCGTCGGTAAGCAACGGCTAATAGCGCTGAGTGCACCTGGCAATTTGTCGAGTGGGAAAACGATGCCTCCGATGAGCAACAAGACAAGGTACAAACCATTTGATGCTGCAAGGTTGACCTCTCCGCGTAAATTTCCTGCAAGAAAAAGGCCGATGCCTGCAAAGGCAAAAGTGCCAAGAACAACTGCACACAGAGCAAGGAGCCAATTGGCCTGTTCTGGTGACCAACCAAGAATAAAACCTAGCGAAATCAGCAGAATCATTTGTACGGCTTCCACTACTGCAATAGACAATGTTTTTGCAGCAATGAGACGCGATGTTCCGAGTGGTGTGGCAGCGAGGCGTTTGAGGACGAGATAGCTCCGTTCAAAACCAGTTGCAATACCAAGGCTCACCATTGAAGTGCTCATCACTGCGAGAGCAAGAATTCCTGGTATTAAGAAATTAACGGGGTCTTCTTCATTAGTGGGAAGCACATCAACAACGCTAAAAAATCCCAATAGCAATAGGGGTATTCCTAAAGTGACGAGTAGTTGCTCGCCGTTGCGACGAACAACATTGAGTTCTGCTCGCAGTTGTGTAGTAAGCGTGCTCATTGTGTACCTCCAGTGAGGTGACGGAAAATATCTTCAAGGCGTTGCGCGCCAATAGACAAATTATTGAGCGGTAAGTTTTTGTCGTTGAGCCACGTGGAAACTCGTTGCACGAGTTCAGATGAAAACGCAGAATCGCTATCTTCAAAACGCACGACAAAGTGTTCTTGATGAACGACAACTTGAAGTCCAATGTGTGCAGATAGTTCTTGCACGTTCAAAGCGGGTGATGAGGAAAAGCGCAGTTCATGTTGTGCTGAACGCATCGTGGCAAGGGGAGCATTAGCAACAATCTTTCCGTGATGAAAGAGAACCACACGTTGTGCTAAACGCTCTGCTTCATCGAGTTCGTGTGTTGCAAGAACCACAGCCGTACCATTTGCGGCGAGGTCGTTAATGATGTGCCGAATAGCGTCGCGGCCATTGATATCGACGCCAGAAGTGGGTTCGTCGAGAAATGCAACACGCGGGCGAGCGGCAATGGCAAGGGCCAGCAACATGCGTTGCTTTTCACCACCCGACAGGCGTCGCCATGTAGAAG
>JANRCO010000103.1 GCA_030726975.1 Ilumatobacteraceae bacterium
CTTGTAGACAACCAGTACTTGCGCACCGACATCCCAGAGTTGAAGTCGGGTGACGAAGTGAAGGTACACGTACGCGTAGTGGAAAGCGGCAAAGAGCGTATTCAGATCTTCCAGGGCAACATCGTGGCGATTCAAGGTTCAGGCATTGCCGAGACCTACACGGTTCGCAAACTCAGCTACGGCGTCGGAGTAGAGCGCACCTTCCCAGTGCACAGCCCAACTGTTGCCAAGCTTGAATTGCTCAGCCATGGTGATGTTCGTCGCGCGAAGTTGTACTACTTGCGCGACCGCACAGGACGTGCAGCGAAAATTCGCGAAAAGCGCGACAGGTAATTTTTGTTCGGCCGTGTTGCGCACCCGTTCGCACACACTGAAGGTAACTCTTTGCCTATTGCACTCAACATCTGTGGGCCACTGTGAACACTGACGACCTAGAAAACTTTGAAGCCGAGCGCGAACTGCAATTGGCCCAGGAGTATCAAGATGTCGTGGGGATGTTTCGTTTTGCGGTCGAAACCGAGCGCCGGTTTTATTTAGCGAACAGCGTTACTTCTACGGTCACCGTCGACGGAACGCGTCCGCTTATTGAAGTGGAGCTCACCGACGCATGGGTTTGGGATATGTACCGCAAGAGCCGTTTCGTGTCGACGGTCAAGATTCTGTCTTTCAAAGACGTGAACATCGAGGAACTGCCCGTCGTCGAGGCATAGACACTGCCACTGCGTCTCGTGCGCGAGGCGAGTGGGGCGAACGCATGGCGTGTCGCTGGTATGAGCAACACGGATACACCATCGTCGCACGCAATGTGCGGGTCGGAAAAGGTGAGATCGATTTCATCGCCACTCGTGATGACGTTGTGGTGATTGGTGAAGTCAAAGCGCGTGCATCAGAAAACTTTGGCAGCCCTGCTGAAGCAATGAGTCAACACAAGCAGCACACCGTGCGTCGTGCCGGGGTCGCGTGGGCTCAAGAAAACAATATTGCTTTATGGCAGTTGCGCTTCGACCTGGTGTGCATTGTGGGAACGCGTATTGAAGTTTTACGAAATGCCTTTTGACGGTGTGCGTCGGTCCCAGCAGCTGTAATGCCAATGTCGACGCAGGTCGGGTTCTTGTGTAGGAACCGCAACATAGTGGCCTGTGCGTTCGGGAATATCACGGTTGCATCCGGGGCAGACGTACGCCTTCACAGCTTGGTAGGGCTGTATGCGCCGTACTTCAATTGGCCCGAGGGCGCCATCCCACATTGCAGCAGGTGCTAGCCAAACGCGGCCCACGCCACAAGAGCTAGTGCACCAACAATGGCCGAGAGTACAAAAAGAATGTCGGACTTTCGCCGTACTTGTTTGCGTGTTGAGTCAAATCCCACATCAACATTATGTATCGTGAAGAGATGGCATCCAACACATTTGAAACTATTGAAGTCACACGCTCCGCAGGAGTTGTCAGCATCACCCTCAATCGCCCTGAGCGAAAGAACGCTATTAACCAGGTGATGTGGAATGAACTCCTTGCAAACTTCCACGAAATCGGCCAGAGCGCTGCCGACCGTGTTGTGGTGCTCACCGGAGCAAGCGGCGATTTCTGCTCGGGAGCCGACCTCTCAGGGGGCGGAGCGGGAAGTCCCGATAAGCATCAGCTCGCCAGCATGCGCCATGTGGGCGATGTTGCTTTAGCTCTTGCTCGTTTGCCACAGCCCACCATTGCCAAGGTGCGTGGTGTTGCCGTTGGCGCCGGGTGCAATATGGCACTGGGTTGCGACCTCGTAGTGGCCTCTGAAAATGCTCGTTTCTCTCAAATTTTTGCCAAGCGTGGCCTCAGCCTCGACTTTGGTGGCTCATGGTTGTTGCCGCGTCGCATTGGGTTGCACAAAGCGAAAGAGTTGGCATTTTTTGCCGACATCATCAACGCTGCTGAAGCCGAAAGTATTGGGCTGGTGAACCGTGTTTTGCCCGATGTAGAACTCGATGCATTCGTCGGCAACTGGGCGCAACGACTCGCCCAAGGTCCACCTATTGCTTTGGCAATGACCAAGCGCCTCTTGAACAACTCAATGAACGTCACACTGGAAGAAGCACTCGACGACGAAGGCTTGTCGCAAACGGTCAACTTCTCTACAAAAGACACTGGCGAGGCAATGAAGGCCTTTACGGAAAAGCGCGACCCGCAATTTAAGGGCAACTGAGCACTGTGAAGTTTGCTCGAGGTGCGTTGCTCTGCGTAGTAAGCGCCTGTGGCATTTCATTATTCAACCCGCAAGTAGCATTTGCATCGCCAGTCGATGCAACGACAACAACCATTGCAGTCGTTGAAGGCGTCATTGACGAACAAGGGGGAGTGCCTCTACCTGCAACGTCGGTGACGCCAAGCACGGTTGCTTCTGCGGTCACCACAATTCCTGCGGGGTGTATCCCTCCCGATGCTTCACAAGCAGTGTTTGTTGGTGCACTCATTGCCAAAGATTCCACCACGGCAACATTTGCCAACATTCGTTTGCGTTCTGGTGCGCTCGAGGGGTACATCTTCAATGCAGACGGAACCGACACCGTGGTCATGTACTACGGCCGCGATGTGAAGTTTCTCTCAGTGGGCAAGGAATACCTGGTGGGTGCTGGTCTCGATGTGGGAACAGGTCGCATATTTTCCCGAGTAACAGAAGCAACAGAACTCTTTGGCGGCAATCAAGTTGCCGATATCGATAAAACCGGCGCATCGTGTCCGCGTTTTGCCGACCCCGCGCGAACGTTAAACGGCGACGGCTCATCTATCGAGTCGGGAACCTTTTCTACGTTGTCTGGCAGTGGCGGCCGCTTGGCGCTGTCAGTTGTATTGCCAGCGGGTCTTGTGCTGTTGGCGCTCGTGACACTTGTTCTTGTGCGACGTCTCATCGACGCTGCTCGCGCCGAACAGTAATTTATGCTGCGCGAAACGCGGCAGTAGCGTTTGCGCGAATTTCTGTGACCGCAGCTTCTAGGCCACCTGGATGTTTGAACAATGCGCTGCCTGCAATGAGAACGTTTGCTCCGGCGCTTGCTGCACCGGCAACAGTGGTTGCGGAAATGCCACCGTCAACTTCAAGATGCACTGCATCGCCTAAGCCAGCAGACTCGATCATGTTGCGCACTTCACGAATTTTTGGCTCCATGGTGGAAATGTAACTCTGACCACCAAAACCAGGGTTCACGGTCATCACTAACACCATGTCGACAAGGTCGAGAACATGTTCAATGGCACTCGCTGGTGTAGCGGGGTTCAGTGCAACGCCTGCAGTGGCGCCCATGTTGCGAATATTTGCCAACGTGCGGTGCAGGTGTGTGCAGGCTTCGGCGTGAACAATGAGACGCGAGCAGCCAGCTTTCACGTATTGCTCTGCCATCACATCGGGAGTGAGCACCATGAGGTGTGCTTCAAAGGGAACGCTGCAGTGCTTGCGTGCAGCAGCAATAACGTCGGGACCAAAAGTGAGATTCGGGACAAACTGTCCGTCCATGACGTCCCATTGAATGAGGTCGACACCAGCCGATTCAAGGTCGCGCACAGCTTTGCCTAATTCGGCAAAGTCAGCGGGCAAAACAGAAGGAGCAATTTGAATTGGCAACGTCACGCCACTGACTCTAGCGATTGCGTCCTACGATGGAGGCTATGGAAGTAACAGCTCAACAACTTGTTGCCGGTGGCGACGCACTTGCCCGTCTCCCGAGTGGCAAGGTGATCTTTGTTGAAGGTGCTCTTCCTGGTGAAGAAGTTCGCGTGCAGCTCACCGATACCCGTAAAGACTTTGGCCGTGCAACGGTGGAAGAAGTTCTGTCGGCTTCCCCCGATCGTCGCGACCCGCCATGCCCACATGTTGCCGATGGCTGCGGTGGCTGCTCGTGGCAGCACCTGTCGCCAGAGGGTCAATATGAAGCAAAGGTACGCATTGTTGCCGAGTCACTTGCACGCACAGGAAAAGTGTCGAGTGCAGCAGCCGAAGTCGACAACATTGTGCGCTTTGGTGCTGTTGAGCCCGTGGGTTCACGCACCACCATTCGTGTTGCTTTCAACGCCGAGGGCAGGCCAGGTTTTCGTGCACGCTCTAGCCACGATGTCGTGGCAATTAAGAATTGTTTGGTGGCACACCCATTACTCAATGAAGCGCTTTCGCATATTTCTGCCGAGCCTGGTTCCGATGCAGAAGTGGTGTTGCGCTGCAGTGTGTCAACCGGCGTTGTAGGTGCACTCGTCTACGGGTTCGAAGAAGACATCAATGGTCTCGACGCAGTCGACGTGCTCGGTGACGAAGCACGCATTTCAGAGCGCATCGACACTCAAGACTTTGGCATCTCGATGGGTGCCTTTTTCCAATCGAGCCCGCAAGCAGCCGATCTCTTAGTGCGCGCTGTGCGCACTATGGCCGGCGCAGAAGCACTCAGTGGGTCATTTGGCCCCGTTGTCGACGCCTACGGCGGCGGGGGGTTGCTTGCAGCCTCGCTCGTGCCATTGCATGTGCCGGTTGTACTCATTGAAGACAACGAATTTGCTGTTGACGACGCCAAGCAGAACTTGCGCGCGCATCAGGCAAAAATTGTTCCCGCACCAGTGGAAGAGTGGCGCGCATCTCCTGCCGGCATCATCATTGCCGACCCCGCACGCTCGGGCATGGGAGCTGCTGCTGTGAAAGCACTAGCGGCAAGTGGAGCTCCGCGTTTTGTTTTGGTGAGTTGCGACCCTGCAGCGGGTTCTCGCGACGTGCGCTTGCTCACAGAAGCGGGCTACGTGGTCGACGCGGTAGGGGTGCTCGACCTGTTCCCGCACACAAATCATTTAGAGATGATCACATCGTTGTCGCTGAATAAAGAAATGCGATTGGGGCCTAATGGTGAAACATTCGCATTAGGCGACGTTCCACCTGCTGCGTAAATTTGTTACGTTCAAAGCGTGTGGAGTTGTCTACTGCATACATTGCAAGCCACGTAAAACGGCAACGCCACGAACACAACACGCGTAACCCTCGCGACAACGTGCGCTTGCCTGCTTCGCCTTCAATTGCATTTACCCACTTTGATGAACCATGCGTCGTAATGGCAACAATGCGTTTCACGTTTTTTAAGTTGCCATAAATGCGACTCGCGCCATCGGGGAAGGTCCACGCCACGTCTTTTGCGAGAACGCGGTCGAGCCACGCCTTAGCCATTGCGGGTTGGGCGCTCCACCAAGTGGGGTAAACAAAAACAAGCGTGTCGCACCACTGCAGGTCTGCAAAATACTCGGCTAAGTGTTGTTTGGTGTCGGGGGGTGAGCGATGTAGCGCCCATTCATTGGCCGACAATGCTGCAGAGAAGCCAGTGTCGTACAAATCGTGTTGACGAAGTTCGCACGACGTTTTTTCAGCACAACTCAACACGAGGTCGCGTAGAGCACCGGAAAATGATGCGGGGTTGGGGTGGGCAAAAACGAGCAAGATCTTCATGAAAGTTCTCGCAACGTTTTGTGAACCCGTTGGAGAAATGCATCGCGTTGTTCACTCGTGGAATTCCCCATGTTGTACAGGCCCAGCCATGTTCGTTTGGTGCGCCAACCGGTACACACGCGTAGTGCGCGCATAATGATGCGTCGGCCGTTGTCGTTCATCAATGCGATATACAAGTGTGGTGAACCATAGGTACTGATGCCCACGAGGTGGCGCACCTGCTTGAGCGACGGACGCACTTTGTCTTTTTTGTTGAAGTGAAAAGCAACTCCAGCAACAAGTACGCGATCTAACCAACCCTTCATTATCGATGGGAGTCCCGACCACCATGTGGGGTAAATAAAAATGAGTGCATCGGCGTTACGCACGAGTGCGCCATGAGCTGCTACGTCTGGACCGAGCGCTGGGGTTTCGCCGTGATATGCGAGCCATTCTTCTCGCGACATTGCCGCAGAGAAGTGACTTTGGTACAGAGCCAACAACGAAACGTTGTGGCCAGAACTCTCGAGCGCACTGACTGCAGTTGAACAGATGGCCTGCCCAAAACTGTCGGCTGACGGATGCGCAAACACCACGACAACGTTCATATATGCTCCAACATACTTGGTTGTTTAACAGAAAGCAGACTCCATGAAAAAGCTCTTCACCCTGCTGACAAATGACATCTTTATTGTCGTTCTTCTCGGAATTGTTTCAACGGCCACCGCATGGAGTGGCGTGCAGTCATCTCTCCATGGTGGTATTTCCGATGAGGCCTTAACGAATTACCAACTCTCCCTAGCCGACGCAAACAACATGTGGATTACCGCTGAAGTGAAGTATCGAGACGATCTTTCCGTGTGGAAAGACAAGCAGGTGCGCCTCATTATCGACGGCATCAGCAAAGACGAAATTTATGAGGACGTGCAAACCTCTAACGGTTCATTTGAGTTTTACGAGTCTGCAATGACGTGTCTTATTGCAGATCAAAAGAGCCAGTTGCCAGACTGCAAGCCGTATATGGACTCGTTGTATGGGCCTATTGCCACAGTAGAAGCAGATGGAGAGAAAATTCTGCGCGAGTCAGAAACGGCAGGTAAACACAGCGACCGGCTGCAGATGCTCACCGCACTTTTCGCTGTTTCTCTTTTCATGTTGGGCATTGCCTCAATCATTAAGCGCCAAGGCCTCATCTGCTCTTTGGCGATTTTTTCGCTCGTCATCACACTTTTCGGACTCGTGATACTCGCAGGCATTCCCGTTCTCACGGCATAGGCCAATAAAGAGCTCAAGCACTGTCACGCTCACATAGTGCGCCCCCTGGGATTCGAACCCAGAACCTGCGGATTAAGAGTCCGTTGCTCTGCCATTGAGCTAGAGGCGCGACGGCAAGAGCATACGACACTGTGAGCCCAAATGAAGAATGTGAGACCATAGCCCAGACAAACAAAAAGGGTGGGTTCGCCTACTTGTGTAAACAAACCCACCCACTTGGGGTGGACGAGGGGTCTCGAACCCCCGACCTTCGGTACCACAAACCGACGCTCTAACCAACTGAGCTACGCCCACCAAGGCTTATGAGTGTGCCACAAAGCGCTAGAAGTGCCAACTCAGCATGCGGGAAAGGGGGAAAGAAGAGAGGGCTGGCCTAGCAGGGTCAGGGGACTCCAAGGCAATCCGTAGTGAGGTGGGTGGGTGACAACGCATAGCGCAGTGTGGTACAATAAGGTCTTCGGAATCCATCGGAGACCCACATGGAAACAACGCATTCGTCGTTGTCAGGTATATCTACCACACGTCCTACCCGTTCAGGCACCCCGCGCGAGCAACTCGTGGCCCGGGCCAAAGTCATCACCGCACGTGAACTCTTGCGCTATGGCGACCGCACTGCAGGTTCACAACTTGCCTCGCAGCGCGCACGGCGCGTGATGCCCATGGGAGTGGCTTCAAGCTTTCAGAACTACGACCCACACCCCATCGTGGTGCGCAATGCACGTGGCGCGTATATGGAAGATGTCGATGGGCATCGCTACATCGACTTTTCAATGGGCTTCGGAGCATTGTTCGCAGGTCACGCCAACCCCATCGTGCGCAGTGCTGTTGAAGCACAGTTGGGCGACGGCACTTTGTTTGTTACCCCAAGTGAAATCAATGCTGAAGTTGCAGAGTTGCTTGTTGCACGTTTCGGGCTTCCCATGTGGCGTTTCACCAACTCGGGCACTGAAGCAACCATGGACGCCATTCGTGTTGCTCGTGGTGTTACTGGTCGCGACAAAATTGTGAAAGTTGAAGGCGGCTATCACGGTCATCACGACGAAGTCATGGTGTCAATGAAGCCTTCATTAGATCTTGCTGGACCTGCGCATTCACCAAACACAGTTCCTGCAACCGCCGGCATCACCGCAGCAGTTCTTGGCGACACCATTGTGGTGCCATACAACGATGCTGAAGCGTTAGAGCGTGCATTATCGAACAACGATGTTGCGTGCTTCATTGTTGAACCAGTCATGGAAAACATTGGCATTTGCAAACCACTGCCTGGTTATCTTGAAGCGGTGCGTGAAATCACACAGCGCCACGGCACGTTGCTCATCTTCGACGAAGTGAAAACAGGCATCACGGCAGGCTGGGGCGGAGCAACGGGTGTGTTGGGTGTGCAGCCCGACCTCATTGCGTTGGCAAAAAGTATTGGTGGTGGTTTTCCTATTGGTGCATTTGGCGGCAAGGCCGAATATATGGATGTCATCACCACGGGCAAAGTGATGCATTTAGGTACATATAACGGCAATCCGTTAGTAATGGCTGCTGCGCGTGCAGTGCTCAGCGAAGTGTGTACACCCTCCATTACTCAAGGCACAGCAGAACTCAACGAGCGTTTGCTCGCCGCATGTAACGACATCATTGTGAGTGCGTCACTTCCCGCGCACACCGTGCAGTTGGGTGCTAAGGGTTGCATCACGTGGTCGGTGAATCAAGTACGCAACTATCGCGACTATAAAGAAACCGATTTTGATCTTGCCTTTGCACAATGGATACACGGCATTAATCGTGGAGTACTTTTGCCACCTGGCCTCGATGAACAGTGGCTCATTTCTGTGATGCATACCGACGCAGAAGTAATGCACTACGCCGATGTATTTCAAGAGTTCGTCAACGAACTCACTCACTAATGCTGTAGGGTTTTTTTGTGAACACAATTGCAGTGCGCGTACGGCCAAGTCTCATTCGCATGTTGTTCAGAGGACTCTTTCGACGCTGTGCATGGTGTGGCGGTCAGGGTGCATTTTTCAATGGCTGGTTCAAACGCGACGACCGTTGTCATACGTGTGGCTTGTTGTGGCAACGTCGCCTCGAAGGTTTTGAACTCGGTGCAATGACCATGAATGTTTTGGTCTCATATGGCACCTTGCTATTCGGCATGGGTGTGGGCGTGTTCCTCACGTACCCCGATGTTGCTGTGGTGCCGTTGCTTGCAGTGGTCGGAAGCTTGGCCATTATCTTGCCCATCCTCATGTATCCCGTCAGCTATGCCATGTGGCTTGCGGTCGACATTTTCATGCGCGATCTCGAGCCAGAAGAGGTCGCTGACGCGGCAGCAGCAGTGGCTGCCAAGACCCAATAGCAAGATTTCTCACAAAATCTTGCGGAGATGCTTGACCGAACGTCTGTTCGTAACTACAGTGTTGTTGTTCGCAATTGCCATATGACACCCCGTGTCTAGGTTGTGCACACAATACGAAGTGAATACACGTTCCGCCCAGTACATCTCCCGTTTCACGGGTTTTCCGAAAGGTTCCATATGAGCAACGACCGCGACAAGGCCCTCGATGCCGCTCTCGCCCAAATCGACAAGCAGTTCGGTAAGGGTTCCATCATGCGTATGGGAGAAAAGACCTCCCTCGGCATCCAAGCCATCAGCACCGGGGCCATCCCGCTCGACATCGCCCTCGGAATCGGCGGCTTGCCACGTGGTCGTGTTGTCGAAATCTACGGCCCAGAATCTTCGGGTAAGTCCACACTGGCCATGCACGCTGTTGCAGAAGCCCAGCGCAACGGCGGCATCTGTGCCTACATCGACGCCGAGCACGCCATGGACCCCATCTACGCCCGCGCCATTGGTGTCGACGTCGACCAGTTGCTCATCTCTCAGCCAGACACCGGTGAACAAGCTCTCGAAATTGCCGACATGCTCATTCGCTCTGGTGCGCTCGACATTGTCGTCATCGACTCGGTTGCAGCTCTCACACCGCGTGCGGAAATTGAAGGCGAAATGGGCGACAGCCACATGGGCTTGCAAGCTCGCCTCATGAGCCAGGCGTTGCGCAAAATCACCGCCAACCTCAACAAGACCGACACCATTTGTATTTTCATCAACCAGCTGCGTGAAAAAATTGGTGTCATGTTTGGTTCACCTGAAACAACACCTGGTGGTCGCGCACTCAAGTTCTATTCGTCAGTTCGTCTCGACATTCGTCGTATCGAGTCCATCAAAGACGGAACAGAAATTGTGGGTAACCGCACCCGCGTGAAGGTCGTGAAGAACAAAGTGTCGCCACCTTTCCGCCAGGCCGAATTCGACATCATGTACGGCAAGGGCATCAGCCGCGAAGGCGCATTGCTCGACATGGCCGTGGAATACGACATCGCCAAGAAGTCAGGTGCTTGGTACACCTATGAAGGTGAGCAGTTGGGCCAGGGTCGTGAAAACGCCAAGTCCTATCTCACTGCCAACCCAGAAATCATGATGCAAATGTCAGAAAAGATCCGCAGCAGTGCAGGTCTCGATGGGGGAGCGGCCGAGTTCACCGAAGCCGACGAGCAACCCATCGAACTCGACTAAGCGTCACCGTTCACTCTCTTGTCGGATGCCACAGCCTCTCCAAGAGAAGAATCGAAAGCCGAGCCGGCACCACGGCTCGGCTTTCGTATTTTTATGCTCCAATAACTATTTGTAACCCCTGTCAGATTCCACTGGGTAGCCTGCACACCATGACGAACGGCAAATACATTGTGCGCACCCATGGGTGCCAAATGAATGAGCACGATTCGGAGCGCATCGCTGGTCTTTTAGAGGCCGATGGCTATTCAGTAGCCGAAACTGAAGACGACGCCAATGTCATTGTTCTCAATACCTGCTGCATTCGGGAAAATGCCGACGAAAAGCTTTACGGGCAATTGGGCTGGTTAAAGCAGTGGAAAGAAGCAGCCCCCAATCGGCAACTGGTGGTTGCTGGGTGCTTGGCGCAAAAAGACAAAGACCTTGTGCTCAAAAAGGCGCCATGGGCCGACGTAGTGATGGGTACGCACAATGTGCATCGCGCCGCAGAACTCATCAACTTTGCACAAAAAAATGGCCCGGTCACTGAAATCTTCGACGAAGCTGTTTTGGAAGATCATGCTTTGTTCCCGAGCGCATTGCCAGCAAAACGCGAGAAGAGTTTTAACGCCTGGGTCACCATCCAAATTGGTTGCGACAACTCGTGTTCTTTTTGCATCGTCCCATCGGTGCGCGGTGAAGAAATCAGTCGCCCTTTTGCCGACATCGTGAGTGAAGTGGAAGATCTTGCAGCACAAGGCATTACTGAAGTGAGCTTGCTCGGCCAAAACGTCAACTCTTATGGCCGCGATATCGCACTCGACGTGCGCCGTGAAACAGGTGTGGGCAGTGTGCGCCCCATGTTTGCCGAGTTGCTCGAGGCTGTTGGTGCAGTCAACGGCATTCGTCGTGTGCGCTTTGTGAGCCCGCACCCAAAAGATATGCGCACTGAAACCTTTGCTGCTATGGCCAACACGCCTGAAGTGTGTGAGCACTTGCATTACCCACTTCAATCGGGAAGTGATGCTGTGTTAGCTGCAATGCATCGTGGCTATACAGCCGAGCGTTATTTGTCACGACTCGCTGAGGCGCGTGCAGCTATTGACGACCTTGCGGTGTCGAGCGATGTCATTGTGGGCTTCCCGGGTGAAACTGAAGACGACTTTGTGCGCACCATGGAAGTGTGCGCCGAAGCTTGTTTCGACTCGGTGTTTATTTATGAGTTCTCTCCGCGCGAAGGAACAGAAGCAGCTACTTACACCGACCGGTTTGTTGACCCCAAAGTTGCTAACCAGCGCTACGAGCGTTTGCGCGCAGTAGTGGAACGCAGCGCACAAATGAAGCACGAAGCACGCATTGGTCGGATTGAAGAAGTCATCATTGAAGGCATGAGTAGAAAAAATGAAGGTGTCGTTACCGGGCGCACGCGACAAAACAAGTTGCTGCATTTCCCTTATAGCGAACCCATTCGTGTTGGCTCATATGCAAATGTTCTTGTTACTTCGGCTGCTCGTCACTTCTTGCGTGGTGAATTTCAAGAAATGCTTTCCATGCCAACGCACCGCGTGCATTTGCCCGTGACCGCGCTGTAATGCACACTCTCCAGAAAGTTTGGCCATGTCAAAACAAGTAGTAATTCTCGGCCCAACGGCAAGTGGCAAGTCGTCTGTTGCAATGGCAGCAGCACAGCAGGTTGCTGGCGCGCACATTGTGGCTGTCGATGCCATGCAGGTGTACCGCGAAATGAGTATTGGTACCGCAAAACCAACTGCGAGCGACCAGCAATTAGTTCCGCATCATTGCATCGACCTAGTTGACCCTTCTCAACGTTTCACGGTGACGCAGTTTCAAGAAGCAGCACGCGGTGAATTAGCAAAACTTGAGGAGTCGGGAAATACAGCTCTTCTTGTTGCTGGCACGGGCTTGTATCTCACTGCAGTCATCGACAATCTTGAATTTCCCGGTGAGTGGCCAGATGTTCGCGCAGAACTTGAAGAGAATCACAACACCACTTTGCTCTTTGCTCAACTCAAGCAACTCGACCCAGTAGCTGCAGAGCGCATCGAGCCCACCAATCGTCGGCGCATGATTCGCGCGTTAGAAGTGTGCATTGGTAGCGGGCGCCCCTTTAGCGATTCTGGGCCAGGCACTTCGGCGTACCCAGAAAATGGAATTGTGCAAATAGGTCTGCGCTGGAAGCGGGAGGTGCTGGCACAGCGCATTGCCGACCGTGTTGACGCAATGCTCGACGACGGATTGCTGAAAGAAACGAAAGCGTTACTGCGGCGCAGGCCGGCGATGTCGGCAACTGCTCGTCAGGCACTGGGCTATAAGGAAATGGCCGACCACATTGAGGGGCGCGCTTCACTCGCCGAGGCCAAAGAAGAACTGGTTTTGCGCACACGACAATTTGCAGTGCGCCAGGAGCGTTGGTTTCGCCGCGACCCACGCATTACATGGGTGGAAGTACATAAAGACCCCGTTGCAGAAGTAATGCCTTATGTGCTGAGAGCGTTGAAGGCGTAGTCTTTTAACATGCAGGTAACGATGTCAAAGCATCAAGGGTTGGGTAACGACTTCTTGGTGTACGACATCCGTCAAGGGCTGCCTTTCACGGGTGGTGACCCCGATACGCAATGGGCGTCTTTTGCTCGCGACTGGTGTGAC